>JAXDFS010000341.1:0-13670 GCA_034665465.1 Solirubrobacteraceae bacterium | reverse complement strand
ATCACTACTGCGGTTATCGGCGCGACAGCGCTCGCGTACAGCACGGCGACCGCGCCGGGTCGTCCAGATGTCCAGCGCGTCAGAATGAGGCGGTGTCCGCGGTCAAGCCGCAGTACGGGCCCTCGCTGGTCCAGATGCTCGCGCCGCGGCCCCTCGTGGTGCGCGTCGCCGCGGGCGCGCTCGCGGCGCTGTTGCTGGCCACCCTCGTCGTCCTGGCGCTGCGCCGAAACGCCGGCGAGACGTTCCTGCTCGTGCACCGCCCCGTCACGTTCAACCTCGCCTACGGCCCCCAGTTCCGGCGCGAGACGAAGCCCGGCGCGGTGCTCGCGCTGGCGCACGATCGCAACGGGCTGTTCCTGGACTCCTACGTCGTCCGCCCGCTCTCGCTGCCGCCCTATCGCGGCGCCGTGGGCGGGATGCTGCCGGTCTACTCCGACGGCTACCTGCGCCGCCAGCGCCGGCGCTACCCCGGCTTCGAGTTCGTCTCCGAGGGCCGCACGCGGATCAACAACGGGGTCGGCTACGCACTGACGTTCCGCTCCAGGCGCGCGGGCCGCACGCTCTACGAGCGCCACCTGCTGCTCGTCGAGGAGACGCCCGACGGCCGGCGCCGCGGCGTCGTCATCGAGCTCGAGTCGACGGCCGCCGCCGGCACGCCCAACGCGGCGGAGATCGGCAACCACGGCGCCCTGAAGCTGCCGCTCAGATCGTTTCGCTTCGGCTCGGACCGCAACGGCGGAACGGCATGATCGAGTACGAGGACTTCGCCAAGGTCGACATGCGCGTCGGGAGGATCGTCGCGGTCGAGGACTTCCCGCAGGCGCGCCGCCCGGCGTGGAAGCTGCGCATCGACTTCGGGCCCGAGATCGGCGAGAAGCGCTCTTCAGCGCAGATCACGAACTACGCGCGCGAGGAGCTCGAGGGCCGGCTCGTCGTGGCGGTCGTGAACTTCCCGCCGCGTCAGATCGGCCCGGTGCGCTCGGAGGTGCTGGTGCTCGGCGCGGTCGCCGGCGACCACCCCGTGCTGCTGCTCGAGCCCGACGCCGGCTCACAGCCCGGCGATCGGGTCGCCTGACCGGGGCCGGGTCCTACGGGTGGGCGACCGCGCCGCCGGTGCCCGACGGCGTCTGACCGTCCTCGGCCGCGACCGGCGCGGGCTCCACCAGGGTGCCGGGCTGCGTCGTCGCGACGGCCGAGGCGCTGGCCGGGACGGGAGCCAGCGGATCCGGAGCGCTCTCCGGCGGCGCCGGCGCGGAGGGCTCGCTGGGTGCGGTGACGCCACCGGTCTGCGCGGGCGGTGCGGTGGTCGCGGGCGTGACCGGCTGCGGCTTCTGCTCGGTCCCGGTCGCGAGCGGGTCGCCGGCGCCGGCCGTGGCGGTCGCGACCGTCGCCGGGACGACGGGCTTGGGCAGCGCGGGCTCGGAGGCATTCGCCGTAGCCGCGGCGCGAGAATGGGCAGCGGCCTGCGCGGACCTGCGCGGCGGCGAGGCGGGCTGCTGGATGGAGGCGATGACCTCCGGCGCGGAGGGCGCGGAGGGCGCGTGACGCGGGGCGGCCGTCGCGACCGCCGGTGCCGGCACCTTCGTCTGCACGTGCTTGACCTCGACGGCGCCGGCGGTGACGATCGCCGCGGCGGCCAGCCCGGCGGCCGCCTTCGTCGCGATCGTGCTGATGCCGGCCGACATCGCGCTGGTGCCGCCCGAGGCGGCCACCGTCGCGGCCGCGGCGCCGGCGGCGCCACCGGCGCCGGCCGAGGCCGTCATGCCGAAGTGGGCCAGCAGCGCCTTCTTGAAGAACAGCAGCGGCGCGACCGGGAAGACCGCCGCCAGCGCCTTGTTGGTGGTGCGCAGCTGGGCCTTGAAGCCCTGGCAGCGCTCGCAGGTGCGTACGTGGCGGCGGACCGGGGAGGTCGAGCGGCGCAGGCCCTCGGCGACCTCGCCGAGTTCCTCGCGGACCTCCTCGCAGGTGAGATGGCGCGCCTCGGCGGCCTCGGCGAGCGAGACGCGGGCGCGCACGAGCAGCGACTTGACCGACGGGATCGTCGTCTCCATCGCCTCGGCGATCTGCTCGTAGGAGAGGGCGTCGATCTCGCGCAGCAGCAGCGCCGTCTTCTGGGTCTCGGGCAGCTCCTGCACGTCGGCGACGAGCAGGCGGAACTCCTCGCGCTTGTGCACCTTGTCGGCCGTCGTGGCGCCGCCCTCGGAGAGGTGGATGTCCATCGAGTCCACGCCGATCGGCTGGACGCGGCGCAGGTGGTTCAGCGACCGGTTGCGGGCGATGCGGTACAGCCACGGGCGCACGTTGATCGCGCGGTCGTCGGCGAGGATCGCATTGAAGGAGGCGGCGAAGACCTCCTGCAGGACGTCCTCGGCATCCTCGCGCGAGCCGAGCATGTGCCGGCAGAAGGCCAGCAGCCGCGACTGGTAGCGCGCGACGAGCGTCTCGAAGGCCGCGTTGTTGCCGCGGCGCACGAGGGCGATGAGCCGCTCGTCGGACTGCAGGCGCAGCAGCGGGGTCGGGCCCCGGAGGCCTACGGAGACGGCGGGATTGAGAGCGGAGGCTTCCATGGGGAAGGGCGTTCGGCGCAGATGGGCCGCCGATGGTTAGAACTCTGCCCGGGTCGCGAAGTTCCGCGTGTGCCGGGCCATTCAGCGTAGCGCGAGGGGCGTGGCCTGCAGCGCAGTGCCCGGGGCGGGATTCGAACCCGCACGCTCTTGCGAGCAGCGATTTTTAAGACCGCCTGCCTATGCCATTCGGCTACCCGGGCGCGCGCCTGATCCTACGGCGCGCGCCGGGGGCCGGACAGGCCTACTTCTTGGCGTTCTTCAGGCCCGTCCTGAATGCGGCGAGGGCCGGGCGCGTCGCGCCGTTGGCCTCCACGAGACCGGCATCGAAGCCGCTGCAGCCGGCGCCGAACCAGTTGTAGCTGTACAGGCGCTCGATGTTCTTGTCGTACTTCTTGATCATCGTGAACATGAACTTGGTGGTGGTCGCCTGCCGGCTCTTGCTACAGGGGAACGCGCCGCCGAAGCTGGCGACGCCACCCGTCTCGGTGAGCCAGAGCTTCGCGACCTTGTTCTTCTTGCGGATCGCCTTGAGGATGCGCGCGATGCCGGGGTAGCGGTTGCTCGCGTTCTTCTCGGTGATCTTGCGGTTGACCTGCGAGTAGTTGTGCACGCCGATGACCTTGGCGGTCTTGCCGGCCTTGCCGGCGGCCTTCATCCAGCTGGCGATGTACTTCTCCACGCCGGCCTGGTCGAGGACGTCGAGCGCCACGATCTTGCAGCCTGAGCACATGCCCTTCATGGCCACGTAGAACTGGGCGGCGCGCTTGGGGTTCTTGGAGGTCGGCTGCGACTTGTGGTTGGCCTCGTTCCAGGCGCCCCACTCGGTCACGCCCTGCGGCTTGTAGCGCTTGATGAGCGCTCCGACCTTGGACTTGTAGTCAGCGACCGACGGCGGCGGGCTGTGCGAGACCGACGTGATGTCGTTGGTCGAGACGTGCATGAGCACCTTGACGTTGTGGGCGCGCGCAGCCGAGACGAAGGCGTCGGCCTTGGCGAGCTCGGAAGAGCTGTCGATCGAGTTCCACTCGACGAAGTAGCGCGTGGTCTTCAGGCCGAGCGCCTTCCAATTGGCGTCGTCGAACATCCTCGGGCTCTGATCGCCGATGCCGACGCGGACGTTGATCTTCGCGGCCGAGGCCGCGGACGGGATCGCCAGCAATCCGAGGATGGGCAGCAGGAGAGTCAGACGTCGAACCACAGCGGGGGCTTCCTTTCGAGGGGGTCAACCGGGGACGAGACCTCATCGGCATCCCACGGCGCAGGCTGAAGCGTAACCCGGTCGCGCAGCACACCGGTTAAGTCTCACGTGCTTCTCAGGCGGCGCGGACGGCACGCGCGGCGCTCGCGCAGACGCCGTCGAGCACGATCGTGGCGAGGCGCTCGTCGCCGCTGATGCTCAGCGCGTCGCGATCCGCGGACGGCCCGAGTGCGTCGATCCAGTCGCGCTCGGTGCCGGCGACGTGCGCCTCGGCGTCCGGGGCCGGCCGCTCGCTGATCGCGATGGCGCCTGCGGCGACCGTGAGCGTGTAGTGGCTCGTGCTGCCGTCCGGGCGCGCGACCGCGAGCTCGGCCGAGCCCGAGACGCCGGCGGGCGGCGTGGCGAGGCCCGGGACGACGCGCAGGATCGCGCCGATGTCGATCGCCTCGCCCTCGCGCGGTGCGGTCCAGACCCAGTCATAGCCCCAGCGCGCGAGCGCGCCGAGCACCGGCAGCAGCTCGCGCGAGCGGGTCGTCAGCTCGTAGTCGACGCGCGGCGGCACCTCGCGGTATCGCTGGCGGGTCAGCAGGCCGTCGGCGACCATCCGGTTCAGCCGCGAGCGCAGCTGCTCGGTCGAGATCCCGGGCAGCACGCGCTGCAGCTCGACGAAGCGCCGCGGGCCCGCCGCCAGGTCGCGGACGATCAGCAGCGTCCACTTGTCGCCGACCAGATCGAGGGCGCGCGCATCGGGCGCCCACTGGTCGTAGGGATGGCGCTTCGGAGGTGGGATCGTCGTCATACGTTTCTCGACCTCTCACGATAGTCCCGCCGGAGGCGGTTTTCAGGCGATACGCCGGATCGTGGACGCTTGCACGATAAAACCGGTGCGAAGGTTGCCGACAGTTTCCGCCGCGACGCCCGTTCTCACGAGCATGGGCACCGTCACGTCTCTCGAGCGCCATCGACTCGCCCGCGCAGGGCGTGCGCCGCGGGCGCGCCAGGTGCTTCCCCGCGCGACGCTGTTCTTCGACCTCTGCTCGCCGTACACCTACCTGGCGGCCGAGCGTGCCGAGCGCCTGTTCACGGGCCTGGAGTGGCGCCCGTCCTCGTCGGACGTCCTGCACGGCGGGGAGCTGGACGCCGATGGGATGCGAGCCGCGGCCGCTCGCGCGCGGCTGCTCGGCCTGCCGCTCGTCTGGCCCGACCAGCGCGCGTTCTGCGCCCAGGGGGCGATGCGGGTCGCGTCGCTGGCCGCCGACCGCGGCTGCGGCGCCGCCTTCGTGCTCGCCGCCAGCAGGCTGGCCTTCTGCGGCGGCTTCGACCTCGACGACCCGGAGATCCTCGCGGAGGCGGCGGCCGTCGCCGGCATCGGCCTCGACGACGCCCTGCAGGCCGCCGGCGACATCGCGCGCGACGGCGCGATCGAGGAGGCCGGGCGCCTGCTGCTCGCGGCGGGCGCGCGGACGCTCCCTGCGCTGCGGGTGGGGCGGATGCTGTTCTGCGGCGAGGAGCGCCTCACCGAGGCCGCAGTCGCCCGCACGGCCTCCTGATCGTCGCCCGAACGCCACCGTTTTTTCGCTGGTAGGCTGCCGGCGATGGGGGAGGTGAGCGAGGCGGCTGTCGCAGGCGGGCATCTCGTCGCACGGCGGCTGCGGGCTCACGGCGTCACGAAGCTGTTCACGCTGTCGGGCGGCCACCTCTTCTCGATCTACGACGGCTGCCGCGCGCAGGGCATCGACATCGTCGACGTGCGCCACGAGCAGACGGCCGCCTTCGCCGCCGAGGGCTGGGCCAAGGTGACGCGCACGCCGGGCGTCGCCGCGCTGACCGCCGGGCCCGGGGTCACGAACGGGATGAGCGCGATCGCGTCCGCGCAGGAGAACCACTCGCCGATGCTCGTGCTCGGCGGCCGGGCGCCCGCGTGGCGCTGGGGGCAGGGCTCGCTGCAGGAGCTCGACCACGTGCCGTTCGTCGCGCCGCTGACGCGCTTCGCCGCGACGGCGGGATCGACGGCCGCGATCCCGCAGCTCATCGACGCCGCACTCGTGGCCGCGCTCACCCCGCACGGCGGCCCGGCCTTCCTCGACCTGCCGATGGACCACGTCTTCAGCGAGGCCGTCGAGGCGCCGGCTCCGGCGCAGCCGGCAGCCGCGGCCGCCCGGGCCGCAGAGGCGACGGCGGGGCCGGCGCCCGGCGGGGACGCGCTCGAGCGCGCGATCGCGCTGCTGCGGGCCGCCGAGCGGCCGGTCGTGATGGCGGGCACCGACCTGTACTGGGGCCACGCCGAGGACGCGCTGCTCGCGCTCGCCGAGGAGCTGCGGATCCCGGTCTTCCTCAACGGCCTGGCACGCGGCTGCGTCCCGGCCGACCACGAGCTCTTCCGCTCGCGCTCGCGCGGCGCCGCGCTGAAGGGCGCCGACGTCGCGCTCGTGATCGGCGTGCCGATGGACTTCCGGCTCGGGTTCGGCGGCGCGTTCGGCGAGCAGACGCAGATCGTGGTCGTCGACCGGGCGCGGCCCGGGCGCGAGCACCCGCGCGCGGTGGCGGTCGAGCTGTACGGCGACGTCGCCGCAACCCTTGCAGCGCTGCGCGAGGGCGCAGCCGGGGCGGGGGCTGCCGGCGGTCGCGAGCCGTGGCTGGGGTCGCTGCGCGAGATCGAGCGCGAGGCCCGCGCCGGCGAGCAGCCCGAGCGCGCCGACGAGCGCGCGCCGCTGCACCCGATGCGCATCTACGCCGAGCTCGGCGGGCTGCTCGATCGCGACGCGATCGTCATCGGCGACGGCGGCGACTTCGTCTCCTACGCCGGGCGCGTCATCGACTCCTTCCAGCCGGGCTGCTGGCTGGACCCGGGGCCGTTCGGCTGCCTCGGGGCGGGGCCGGGCTACGCGCTGGCGGCGAAGCTCGCCCACCCCGGCCGCCAGGTCGTCCTGCTGCTCGGCGACGGGGCCTTCGGCTTCAGCGGCATGGAGTTCGACACGCTCGCCCGCCACGGCGTCGACGTCGTCGGCGTGATGGGCAACAACGGGATCTGGGGCCTGGAGAAGCACCCGATGGAGTTCATCTACGGCTACTCCGTCGCCGCCGAGCTACGGCCCGAGACGCGCTATGACCAGGTCGTCGAGGCGCTCGGCTGCCACGGCGAGCTCGTCCGGACCCCCGCGCAGCTGCGTCCTGCGCTGGTGCGCGCGTTCGAAGCCGGCCGGCCCGCGCTCGTCAACGTGCTCACCGATCCCGCGGTCGCCTACCCGCGGCGATCGAACCTCGCCTGACCCCGGAAAGGCGGAAGCCGCCCTCAGGGGAAAGGGCGGCTTCCTGGTCGGTCTCAGCCAGGACGGGCAGGGGTACGTGCCTGGCGAGGCCCTATTGAGTGGCCCGAGCGGTAGGGAGGCGCCTGTGAAGGCTGTGCTCGGGCCTATGACCGGCGCGGGTTCCCACAAATGAGATGGATCCCCTGCCGGCACGGGGGGTATCGGAGCTCCGCCCGGGGAGCTTGAGTCGGACATCCGTCCACGGCGCTGGCGCGCTCGTGTACTAGGACGGTCCCGGCGAGGACGCCAGCCGCAGCGCGGCTCCGCGCAGGATGTCGTGCTCGGAGACCTCGACCTCCTCGAGGCCGAACGCGCGCAGGACCTCGATGAGCATCGCGATGCCGGCGACGATCGTCGGCGCGCGGTCGGGGTGCAGCCCGTGGACCTCGCGGCGGTCCTCGTCGGACATCTGCGCAAGCCGGGCGAGCTGCATCTCGAGGATGCCGAGCTCGAGGATGTGCCCGTGCACGCGCACGGGATCGTAGGGCTCCAGGCCGAGCTCGATGGCGGCGCAGGCCGTGGCGGTGCCGGCGACTGCGATCGCGGCCTGGACGCGCTCGCGAAGATGCTGCGGCACGGCGCCCTCGAAGATCTGGCGGGCCTCCTCGGCCAGCGCCTGCAGGCCGGCGGGCGGGGCCGGGTCGTCGTGGATGTGGCGCTCGGTCTGGCGCACGACGCCGGCCTGGGTGGAGACGTGGAAGTCGACCTCGCCGTCGCTGCCGGTGACGAACTCCGTCGAGCCGCCGCCGATGTCGACGACGACGATCTCGCGGCCGTCGCGCGCGCGCTCGCTCGTGGCGCCGGCGAACGTCAGCGCCGCCTCCTCGCCGCCATCGATCGTGCGCGCGTCGAGGCCGAAGCCCTCGCGCACCGCCTCGGCGAACTCGGCGCCGTTGGCGGCGTCGCGGACGGCGCTCGTGAGCACCGCGGTCGTCGCGCTGACGCCGTGCTCGTCGATGGCCGCGCGGTAGCGCCCCAGCGTCGCGAAGACGCGCTGCATCGGCGCGTCGCCGAGGCGCCCGGTCGCATCCACGCCCTCGCCGAGGCGCGTGACGATCGACTCCCGGACGATCTGCGTCACCTCGCCGCGGGCGGAGACGTCTGCGATCAGCAGCCGGGTGGAGTTCGTCCCGATGTCGACGACGGCGACGCGCATGGGGGCGGAATCTAGCGGCGCATCCACCGTTGCCCCGGAGCGAGGAGCGTTGCTAAGATGTGCATCCACGCCGCGGGGTGGAGCAGTCTGGTAGCTCGTCGGGCTCATAACCCGAAGGTCGCAGGTTCGAATCCTGCCCCCGCTATACGGAAGCCCCCTCTCGCCAGGGGGCTTTCGTGCTTAACGGGCCCCAGGCACGGGGGGCGTCCCGGCCGGCGCCAGCAGCTCCTCGACCCACTCCGCGATCCCAACGAGCTCGCGGTCTGCGCCGCGACGGCCGACGAGCTGGATCGCGAGCGGCAGGCCATCTGGGCCCATGCCGTTGGGCAGCGAGAAAGCCGGCGCCCCGAGGAGCGTCCAGCGCGTGCAGCAGCGCGGGTCTCCCGTCGTGGCGATCGGGGGCGCCTCCCCGAGCACGGCGAGTGTGACGACCGCGTCGAGGTCGGCGGTCCAGCGGTCGAACTCGCTGCCCAGCCGCAGCCGGGCGTCGAGCGCGGCCTGATACGCGGCCGGCGCGGTGGCCGCCCCAGCCGCGAACAGGTCGCGGATCTGCGTGCCGCAGCGGTCGAGCTCGCCGGCCACGAGCGGCGCGAGGACGCGCTGCGCCTCCACTGCCATGATCGTGCGGTGGGTGGCGATCGCGTCCGCGAGCTCGGCGCTCATCGTCAGTTCGCGCAGCGAGCAACCGGCCGACTCGATCGCCACGAGTGCCGCGTGGAAGCCCGCGCGCATCGGGCTCGAGGCCTCCTCCCATTCGGGTGTGCGCACGACCCCGAGCGTTCTCGGACGGTTCTTCGCCGACGGTGCGAGCCAGGCCGGCGCGGCCTCGTCGGCCAGCACCGCGGCCAGACGTGCGGCGCCGGCGACGGAGCGCGCGAACACGCCGAGCTGGTCGAGCGTGGGACTGAAGCTCAGGGCCCCGGCGGTCGGCAGGCGACCGGCGCTGGGCTTGAAGCCGACCACCCCGCAGAAGGCCGCCGGCCGGACCACGGAGCCATTGGTCTGGCTGCCGATCGCGAGCGGCACGATGCCGGCCGCGACCGCCGCGGCCGAGCCCATCGACGACCCGCCGGGGGTGCGCGCCGGGTCCCACGGGTTCGTCGTGGGCCCGGGCTGGTAGTAGGCGAGCTCCGCCGTGACCGTCTTGCCGAACATGAGCGCCCCGGCCGCCTCGAGGCGGCTGACCGAGACCGCGCTGCGCGCCGGGACGCGTCCGGCGAAGATCGGCGATCCGAACTGCGTGGGGATGCCCGCGGTGTCGAAGATGTCCTTCACCGCGACAGGGATCCCGGCGAGCGCGCGGCCGCGAGCCGGCTGCGCCGCCGCCCGGGCCCGCACGCGCTCGCGATCGAACCAGGCAAAGGCATGGAGCTGCGGCTCCCACGCGTCGTAGGCGGCGATCGACGCCTCCAGCGCCGGGAGCCGGCTCACGCGCCCAAGAAGCGCTTGGCGATCTTCGTGACGTAC
The DNA here is from genome assembly GCA_034665465.1 of Solirubrobacteraceae bacterium. Classification (GTDB taxonomy): domain Bacteria; phylum Actinomycetota; class Thermoleophilia; order Solirubrobacterales; family Solirubrobacteraceae; genus CADCVQ01. The sequence goes on along the minus strand of JAXDFS010000341.1, from coordinate 3,974 downwards.
GTGTACTTCGGGTTGACCATCTGCGTGCAACGCGCCTCCGCGACCTGTCCGAGCAGCAGCAGCGCCGAGGCGTCCGTGAAGTCGTAGCCCTCCACCATCCACCGGATCAGCTCTTCGACCGACAGGCGGAAGGCGTCCTCGAGCGGCTTGGCGCACGCGATCGCGCCGATGTGGTCGTCGGTCTCGAAGCGCGGCCAGACCATCGTCGGCGGTCGCGGGGTCAGGTCGACCTGCACGGTCGTGAAGGTCCGGATCTCGATCGCGCCGCAGCCGCACAGCTCCCCGTCGCCCTGGACCGCGTGGCAGTCGCCGAGGAACAGCAGCGCTCCGTCGACCGCGACGGGCAGGTAGACCGTGGTGCCGGGCTCGAGCTCCTGGACGTCGAGATTCCCGCCGTGGGGGCCGTTGTCCATCGTGCTGACCGCGTCGAGCAGCGGCGCGGTGCCGAGCACGCCCACCATCGGCCGCACCGGGATCCGCAGGCCGCGATCCCAGACGACGTGCGCGTCTGCGACGTCCACGACTCGCGCATGCGTGCCGAACTCCGTGCGCCGGATCCAGTCCGGGAACGCGCCGATGCCGGGGACCAGGGCGGTGAAGCCGGGTGGGACGAGCTCCATCTCCTCGATCCGGCAGACGAGCGCGTGCGCGGGCGTCGCGCCCTCGATCGCGACGGGCCCGGTCGCGCCGTTGACGAAGGGCAGGCGCATCATCGACGGCTCGAACTCGTCGTCGACGCTGTGCAGCACGTCGCCGATGTTCAGCTCGGTCTCGATGCGCAGCCGTGCTCCGGGACTGACCGTCGCCACCGGCACGTGCGCCGCCGACAGCGTGTGGCAGACGGCTCCCTTCGGGATCTCGATCGCCCCGGTGACCGCCATCGCTACAGCGCCTCGAAGAAGGCCCGGTCCATCGCCACGCGCGCCGTCATGAGCGGATCGACCACCTGGCAGATCTCCGCGTGCGCCTCGACGGCCGTCATGAGGTAGGCCTCGTCGGGGGTGAACCCCTTCTCGGTCACGAGGACGTCGATGAAGTCGGCGGTCGCCAGCCGGACGGCCTCTTCGAGCGTCTGGGCCGAGGCGACCGTCATGAACCGCGACTCCGCGAGGATGCGCGGCCGTTGGATCGCCTCCCCCTTGATGACCTCGCAGCGCAGCGTCACGTCGCTCGCGGTCTCGGGCGCGACGCCGCACAGCTCACCGTCGCCCTGCATCTGGTGACAGTCGCCCATGACGAGCAGCGCACCCTCATGGAACACCGGGAAGTACACGATCGAGCCCGGGCAGCAGTAGCGGTTGTCGGTGTTACCGCCGTGGTCGCCCGGCCAGATGCTCGGGATGGCGTCGCCGGCCGGGGCGACGCCGATGCAGCCGAGGTTCGGCCTGATCGGGATCCGGATGCCGCGCAGCCATTCGATCGCCCCGTCGCGCGGCGTGAACATCGCCACCGGCAGGTCGTCCCAGGGAAGGACGCCGAGGCCGGGGATGATGCCCTGACCGCCCTGTCCGACGAGGTCGATCGCGAGGATGTGCACGGCCAGGGTGTCGCCCGGGGTCGCGCCCTCGACGAACAGCGGACCGGTCAGCGGGTCACAGCGGCTCGTGTCGAGGTCGCTGAGCCTGTCGCCCTCCTGCACCGGGTGGTCGCCGTAGGCCCACTGCGTCTCGACCACGACGATCTCGCCCGGCTGCACGTGCGCGCAGGGCGGCGACGTCGATGAGTACTCGAAGACCACCCGTGACCGGTCGATGCGCCTCATTTGGTCTGACAAGTAGACCAGCGCTGTCAAGAGGGATGCGCTCCGCCTCAGTTGGTCAGATCATATGACAATCAGACAATCGGTCTGGGCGCTCCGCCCGATATTTGGCCGTTTGTCCATATTCCGCTGGGCCCTGCCGCACCTAGGTTGGCGGCTCTGTCAGGCGTCGACGAGAACGGGGTGATGTGACGTGGCTACCTCTGATGAGACGGGCGGCCTACGCCATCGGTCGATCGGGTTCTGGGAATCGCTCGCGCTGTCGGTCGAGGCGATGGGCCCGCTGCTGGGCGCGCTGGCGGTCGCGCCGCTGATCGCGATCAGCGCGGGCTTCTCGGCACCGTTCATGGTGCTCGTCTGCGGTATCGCGATGTTCATCGTGGCGCTCACGATCGCCCGCTTCGCCCGCCGGCTACCGAGCGCGGCGTCGATCTACTCGTATGTGAGCCACGGCCTCGGGACGCGCGTCGGATTCCTCTCGACCTGGCTGTCGTTCATGTACTACGTGCTGTTCGTGCCGCAGCTGCTGCTCGCCTTCGGGCTGTTCACGCACTCCGGCCTGGACTTCGTGTTCGGCATCGACATTCCGTGGTGGGTCTGCTCGCTCTTCGCCGCCGGGGTGGCGCTGGTCCTGTCGCTCATCGGCATCCGGATCTCGACGCGGATCGACCTCGGCCTGGCGATCCTCGCCGACCTCGTCCTGCTCGTCGTGAGCATCGCGCTGGTCGTGAACTCGCATTTCTCGCTGGAGTCGCTCACGCCGACCCACGCCGGGGGAGGCTTCACCGGGCTGTCGCTGGCGGTCGCGACCGGCGTGCTCATCTACCTCGGCTTCGAGCAGTCGTTCACCCTCGGCGAGGAGGTCAGAGATCCGCACGGCAACGTGCCCAAGGCGATCTTCGTCGCGCTGGTGTCGATCGGCGCGCTACTGCTGTTCGCGACCTTCGCGATGGTCTCCGCGTTCGGCGTCAAAGGCATGGGCGCGCTGGCCGACGCGACGGCCAGCGACGGCACGCCGTGGTGGGCGGCGTTGAAGCAGGCCGGCCTCGGCGACGGCTGGCGCGACGCCCTGTCGCTCGTGATCATCACCTCGGTGCTCGGCAACCTGATCGCCAGCCACAACGCGGTGGTGCGGATCCAGTACGGGATGGGGCGGGCGAAGGCGCTGCCCGAGGCCTTCGGGCGCACGAGCTCGAGGCAGACGCCCGCGTTCGCGATCTGCGTGCAGATCGCCGTCTCGGTCGTCGTCGCACTCGTCTCCGGCTTCGCGTGGGACACCACCAAGGCGTTCGGGTTCCTGGGGTTCACGAACGGGCTGGCAGGGGCCGTCGCGTTCATCATCGTGCTGCTGTCGGCGATGGTCTACTTCCACAAGGTCGAGCCGGAGAAGGGGATCGTGCGCAACCTCGTTCTGCCGGCGATCGGGATCGCGATCCTCGCGCCCGCCGTCTACACGGCGTTCTACCCGAACCCCGGGCCACCGCTGAAATGGGCCCCGTACGTGATCATCGGCTGGACCATCCTGGGCGGGATCTACCTGCTCGTACGGGAGTCTCAGCGCCGCGATGTCGACGTCGACTACGCGTTCGGCGACCTCGGCGAGGCGGCCCCGGACGGGGGACTGGGAGCGAAGGATCAGGTCGTCCTGGCAGGAGGCGGGGCGAAGTGATCCTGTTGCAGGCCGGCGGGCTCCCGTGCCCAGCGGAGCGCTCGCCGCCGTCCGTCTGGCACCCTTCCCGCGATGCGAGTGCCGGTCGGCTTCATCCAGTGCGTCTGGGCGCACCTCCGGCGCGCCCTGCCGGGGGACCATCTCGGGCGCGTCGTGGTCCGCGGACGCGCCGTGGGCCGAGCCCGCCTCGGACGCGCCGTCGTCAGGGGCCGGGCGTTCGTCGCAGGACGCGCCCGTGCCCTGGTCGAAGGACGGCGCGCGCGTGCCCTGGCCTCAGGACGCCTCGGGCGCATGGCCAGAGCCTGTCTCGGCCGAGCAGGCGCCGCCGGCAAGCGAGGGCGCCTCGGCCGAGACCACGTCGTGGGCCTGCTCGCAGGGGGCGCCGCGGCCGTGGCCCTCGCGGTGCTCTCGTCGTGGCTCGGCACCGCTGACCAGAGCCGCGCCACGCCGCGCCGGCTCGCACCCGCGGCGGCGTCCGCCGCGACGTCTCCGACCCGCTTCGAGCTCACGTCCGGACAGCACGAAGCTCACGCGCGGCCACGCCGC
>JAXDFS010000340.1:0-3613 GCA_034665465.1 Solirubrobacteraceae bacterium | reverse complement strand
GACGGTCACCTTCTGCGTGAGGTCGCCGCGGGCGACGGCGGTCGTGACGGCGGCGATCTGGCGCACCTGGTCGGTGAGGTTCGAGGCCATGAAGTTCACGTTCTCGGTGAGGTCGCGCCAGGTGCCGGACACGCCCTTGACCTCGGCCTGGCCGCCGAGCTGGCCGTCGGTGCCGACCTCGCGGGCCACGCGGGTGACCTCGTCGGCGAACGACGAGAGCTGCGACACCATGGTGTTGATGGTGTCCTTGAGTTCGGCGACCTCCCCCCGTGCCTCGACGGTGATCTTCTGGGAGAGGTCGCCGTTGGCGACGGCGGTGGTGACGGCGGCGATCTGGCGCACCTGGTCGGTGAGGTTGGAGGCCATCGAGTTGACGTTCTCGGTGAGGTCGCGCCAGGTGCCTGACACGCCCTTGACCTGCGCCTGGCCGCCGAGCTTGCCGTCGGTGCCGACCTCGCGCGCGACGCGCGTCACCTCGTCGGCGAAGGAGGACAGCTGGTCGACCATCTCGTTGACGGTCGTGCCGATCGCCGAGAACTCGCCCTTGACCGGCTGGCCCTCGATCGTGAGCGCCATCTTCTGGCTGAGGTCGCCGCGTGCGACGGACTGGATGACGCGCGAGATCTCGGTCGTCGGGCGGACGAGGTCGTCGATCATTGCGTTGATGGACTCGACCTTCTCGTTCCAGGCGCCGTCGACGGTGCCGAGCGAGACGCGCTCGGTCATGCGCCCCTCGCGGCCGATGATGCGGGCGACTCGCGCGAGCTCCTTCGACATGCGGGCGTTCAGCGCGATGAGCTCGTTGGTGCGCTGCTGCACGTCGCCCATGACGTCGCGCCGGCGGGCGCGCAGGCGCACGGAGAAGTCGCCGTCACGCGCCGCGGTGAGGACGCGCAACAGCTCCTCGAGGGCGGGATCCTCGATCGCGCCGTCGCCGCCGTTGGCCGCCGCCTGCGTCGCCACGGCACCTGCGGCCCGCTTGCGCGGAGGCCTCTTCGCGTCGGTCGCCATCAGTCAACCCCCGAGCTCGTTGCGTGCAACTCCGATACGAGATACCAGGTTTGGCCATCGGCGTGTGACGGGCAGGTCCCGTGCGTGCCCGCCCTGGACCTCATCCGCAGCGCCACGCGGCCCGGCAGCGCGGCCCCGCACGACGATCGCCCGCGCATCGTGCGCCGCCGCGGCCCCGACCGCCGCCCGTTCCCCGTCCGGGTGCTCGAGGAGTTGCGCCGCGGGCCGCGGCGCGCGACCGGCCGCCATGCGCGACGGGTCGGTTGGCGGATTCTGGCGGGCGCCTGGGTGCCCGCCGGGGTCGTGCTGGCGCAGCTGCGCAAGCGACTGGAGCTCCCGGCGCCCGCGACGGTCGCGATCGCAGGCCTCGTCCCGCTCGGCGCGATCGCGGCGACGTCGCCGCGCTCGCGGACGCGCTACATCGCCGCCGGGGCGGCCTACATGTGGCTGTTCAAGATCACCTGGGAGATGCCGTTCGACCATCCCGAGCGGCTGCGCAGGCGCGTGCGCGTCGACTACCCGATCAGGATCGACACCTTCCTCGGCGGGGGCGTCACGCCGACGCAGCGCCTGCAGCGAGCGCTGCGCGAGCCCGGCCACATCACGGTGTTCGACATGGCGGTCACGGTCGTCTACGGCTCGTGGTTCGCACCGCACCTCCTGCTCGGCTACCTGCTGCTGCGCGACGAGCGCTACGTCCCGCGCGCCGCCGGGCGCCTGACGGCGGCCTACCATCTCACGACGCCGTTCTACTGGGCCGTCCCGACCGCGCCGCCGTGGTGGGCGTCCGAGCACGGCGAGCGCATGGGCGGCGAGGTCGAGCGGATCGTGCGAGCAGTCGTCTGTCATGTCGCGGGCATCGCGCCGCCCGAGAACACCGAGGGCCCCGGCAACCCCTGGGGCTCGATGCCCTCCGACCACATCTCCTCGGCCGCGATCACGGCGATGGGGCTGTCGGAGGTCGGCGCGCTGTACGGCGCGATCGGCTGGACCTACGTCGCGGCGGCCGGCTTCGCCGTCGTCTACCTCGGCGAGCACTACCTCGTCGACGTGCTCGCGGGCCTCGCGGTCGCCGAGATCGTCCGGCGCGGCGAGCCGCATGTCGCGCCGCTCGTGCGCACCGTCGCGCATGCGCTGGAGTAGGCCCCTGGGGTCTGGGGTCTGGGGTCTGGGGTCTTGGGTTGAGCCGTGCTGGTGTGGGCGGCGCGGCGCGCTTCCTGCATCGGTAAGGGGATCGGGTCGGACGCGAATGGCGGCTCGGCGGCCGCCGCGGTTCGGCGATCGGCTCGGGGTGGTTGGTGCCTGACGCGAAGATGTTCTATGCGAACACCTACGCGTCAGCCCGCGGTGCTGATGGCTCGGGAGCGGCAGGTGTGACGCGTAGGTGCTCTGTGCGAACACCTACGCGTCAGGGTCCGTGGCTTCGCCACGGACCCTGACCGTCAGTAGCTGCTGGCGCCCGTCTCCATGACCGCCTCGGCCGGGACGTAGTCGTCGAGCTGGACCGTCGGCGTGAACCAGGTCCACTCGCCGGCGAACAGCAGCGCGGCGGGGAGCATGACGAGGCGCACGAGCGTCGCGTCGATGATCACCGCGATCGCGAGGCCGACGCCGAACTGGCGCAGGCTGGCGACGTCTGCGAGCCCGAAGGCGATGAAGACGCCGAGCATGCTGAGCGCCGCGCCGGTGACGACGCGGGCGGTCCGCGTCAGGCCGACGTGCAGCGCGCGCTCCTCGTCGCCGTGGCGCAGCCATTCCTCGCGCACGCGGCTGAGGATGAACACCTGGTAGTCGATCGAGAGGGCGAACACGACGCCGAAGATCGCGGTGACCGCAACGGCGTCGATCACGCCGGGGCCGCCGAGCAGCGGCGACGCGCCCTGGAACAGGAGGGCGAGCAGGCCGAGCGTCGCGCCGACGGCGAGCAGGTTCAGGACGACGCCGATGACCGGCACGACGATCGAGCGCAGCAGGATCCCGAGCAGCAGCGCCGTCACGAGCGTCAGCACGATCACGATCAGCGGCAGCCGCTTGGAGGCGACGGCGTCGTAGTCCGACAGCAGGGCGGCGGGCCCGCCGACGGCGGAGTCGGCGCCCAGCGACGTGGCGAGCTCGGTCGAGATCGTGCGCAGGCGCTTGTAGAGGGCCTGCGTGCGCGGATCGGAGGCGGCGTAGCGGGGCACGACGACGATCCGCGCGCCCTGGCCGCCGTGGTCGACGTTGACGCCGATCGGCGCGTCGCCGCTGCCGCTCTCGAGCGCGGCGAGCAGGAAGTAGCCGGAGTCGAAGAAGCTCGGGCTCGCCTTCTTCGCCGGTGCGCCGCCGGCGCCGGAGGCGGAGCCGTTGAGGCCGCGGACGGCGCTCTGCGCGCTGTCGAGGCCGGTTGCGAGCTGGCCGGTGCGCTGCTCGCCGCTGCGCACGCCGTTGGCGAGGCCGTCGACGCCGGCGCGCACCGCGCCGACGGCGTTGGAGATCTTGCCGGCGCCGCCGTCGAGCTGGCGCAGCGCCGTGGCGAGCGAGTCGCTGCCCTGCGTGAGGGAGCCGACCGAGCCGCCGAGCTTGCGGACCTGGCGGGTGATGCTCTCGGCGCTGTCGGCCAGCC
>JAXDFS010000339.1:0-6616 GCA_034665465.1 Solirubrobacteraceae bacterium | reverse complement strand
CGTAGCGCTTCGTCAGTCCGCGGAGGCTCAGTGCGTTGGGCACCCACTCCAGGCTAGTGGTCGTCGTGGGCCTTCGCGGGGACTTGGCGCGGGAAGCGCGATGACTCGGTTGGACGGGTTCTATAGGTTGCGCGGTGACCGACACTCGAAAGGACGCGTCGCATGGCAGACGACAGCATCACGCCGGCCCCGGAGTACGACGAAGCCGCGGCCGCCGCCCCGCCCTACGCGCAGGCCGGAGCCCGCCGCAAGCGCGACAAGGATCCCGGCGGGCATGCGGAGGCCGGCTTCCTCGCCGTCGAGGACTTCGACCTCGACATCGCCGAGGGCAGCTTCTTCGGCCTCCTCGGTCCCAACGGCGCCGGCAAGACGACGATCATCAGCGCCGTCTGCAACCTCATCCGCCTGACGGCCGGCGAGATCGGGGTCTTCGGCCTCCCGCACGATGCGATGGCCGCCCGGCGCCTGGTCGGGCTCGCCGAGCAGGACGTCAACCTCGACCGCTTCCTCGACGTCGAGGAGACGCTGCTCTACCACGGCGGCTACTTCGGCATGGGCCGCGCAGAGGCCCGGCGCCGGGCCGGCGAGATGATGGACGTCTTCGACCTGCGCGCGAAGGCCGGCGTCCGCGCGCCGAAGCTCTCCGGCGGCATGCGGCGGCGGCTGCTGCTGGCGCGCGCGCTCATGCACGAGCCGCGCCTGGTGATCCTCGACGAGCCGACCGCCGGCGTGGACTTCGAGCTGCGCCTGGAGCTGTGGCGCTACATCCGGCGCCTGCACGACGAGGGCACGACGATCCTCCTGACGACGCACTACCTCGAGGAGGCCGACGAGCTCTGCGAGGACATCGCGCTGATCCGCGGGGGCCATCTCATCGCTCGCAACACCGCCGACGGGCTGCGCTCCGCGTACGGAGCCGACTCCCTGGCCGACGCCTACGTGCGCGCGATGGGGGGTCCCGTTGCAGGTTGATTGCCGAGACCTGCATCTTTTAGGTAAGTTTGGGCAACCTCGGTTCAGGGGTATGGGGCAGAAGTGATCCGACTCGCGGCGGATAAGTCGGCGCGGGCGCAATGAACCATCGGGAGGGGACCGCATGACCCGCAAGAGGCTGGGAGCGCTTGCGCTTTTTGCAAGCACCGTCGTGATCTTCGCGCTGCCGGCAGGATCTCTCGGCGCGCTGAATCTTCGTCAAGCGGCGGACAGCCTCAAGCAGGCGGGCCAGCAGGTCCAGACGGGGCTTGAGTCAACGGTCCAGAAGGCCGGCGACAAGGCGGCCGCCGCCGCCGCCAAGGCCAAGGCCGCGATGAGGGCGCGCCAGCAGGCCAAGGCACGCGCGACCGCAACCGATCCTGCGCATCAGCCCCCGCTGCACGGCACCAATCCGCATGGCCAGGGCAGCGTCGGCATCGTCGACGTCAACCCGAAGAGCGACCGCCCGCTCGACGCCAACCCGAACGGGGCTGCCGCCGGTGAGGACGCCGTCGTGGGCCGCGGCCGCGGCGAGCAGAACGCCGACGGCACGTTCCACGGCCACATCACGATCGCGTCGCTCTTCGGCAACGAGATCGCCGGCGTCGACAGCACGCCCGGCCAGGCCAACCATGGCCCGTTGCAGCCGGTGCAGGCAGGCGTCCTGGATCCGATCTGCCAGTCGACCAACCAGCAGATCTGCCTCAGCGTCTTGAAGGCCGACTCGACGACGACGGCCACGGGCTCGACCAACGACTTCGCAGTCGCGCGGGCCGGGCTGCTCGGCCTCAACGTCGGCGCCGCGGAGAGCGGCGGCAACATCACGCAGGACGCCAACTGCCAGACCTCGGTCGGCAGCGCCAAGACGGCCAACGTCGCGACGAGCGGAGGCACGCTCGCCGCCGCCGCGAACTCGACCAGCGCCTCGAAGTCCTGCCGCGGCCAGGCGCCGCAGGTCGCCAACACCTCCACGGTCGTGCAGCTCGGCGGCACCGGTGTCGGCATCCCCGCCGCCGGGTGTGCGAACGGCACGCCTGACACCGACGCCGGCATCCCCGGCCTGCTCCCGATCATCTGCAACGCCGAGGAGATCGCCGGCGCGGCCGGCGTGCGCGAGGCGCTCGACGTCTTCGCGCTGCAGGTCGGCACCAACGCCCTGCTGAAGGAGACCACCGCCGCATCGGAGTCCGTCAGCGTCGCGCCGCCCGAGACGGGCGTGCAGTGCAACGACGGCAAGGACAACGACGGCGACGGCAAGATCGACACCGCCGATCCGGGCTGCCACACCGACGGCAACGCCAGCAATGCGGGCTCGTTCGACGCCACCGACAATGACGAGACCGACGTCGCCACCACCGGTTCCGGCGGCAACGGCAACGGCAATGGCAACGGCAACGGAAACGGGAACGGGAACGGCAACGGCAACAACACCGGTTCCGGCAACGGGAACGGCAACGGCAACGGCGTCCAGTGCTCCGACGGCGTCGACAACGACGGCGACGGCCTCGTCGACAGCAAGGATCCCGGCTGCCACACCGATGGCAACGCCAACAACGCCGCCTCGTTCAACCCGAACGACGACTCCGAGGGCGGCGGCGCGGGCAACGTGAACGCCGGCTCGCTGCCGTTCACGGGCACCGACGTCATCGGCATGGGGCTGGCCGGTCTGCTCATGCTCGCTGGCGGCCTGATGCTGCGCCGCCGGGAGGATGTGACTACCGTCCGGTAGATGGAAGGCGATATCTCCGCCGCGCAGACACGGCGCCGCATCGGCGGCGCCGTGTTGCTGCTGGCGGGGCTCATCGTCGCCGTGCTCGTGCTTCGCGGGGGCGGCGACAAGCCCGCCGCGACGGTCGCCAGGCATCTCCCGATCCGCATCGTCTCGGTCCCGCCGCTCGGACTCGGCTTCGCCCATCCGACGAGCTGGCGGCGGAAGGTCACCAAGCGGGTCATCGGGCTGCGCAGCCCCGACGGCTCGATCGTCGTGTTCTTCGCGTCGCCGCTCGCGCGGCCGGGCGTCGCGGCCGTCAAGGCCGAGGCCGAGATCGAGCTGCGCAGGCAGTTCGCCCCTGCGACGATCGTCAACGACAGCCGTCAGCAGCTCGGCAATCGCAGCGTCGCGAGCTTCGAGTTGCAGGGGCGTGACAAGGGCAAGACGGTGCACGTGCTCGAGCTCGTCGACAGCACCCAGTACCGCACGTACGCCGTGACCGTGGTGACGGGCGCGCACCCGTCGCGCAGCCGGCTGCGCGAGGCGCGCCAGATCGTCGCGACGGTGCGGTTCAGCAAGCCCGTGATCACGCCCGTCAAGACGCCGTGACCGCGCTCGTCGCCCGCCACAGGGGGCTGTTCGCGCTCTCGGCCCGCGAGGCCGAGCGCGTGCTGAAGCTCTGGTCGCAGACGATCGCGGCCCCGGTGCTGGCCTCGTTTCTCTTCATCGTCGTCTTCGGGCTGTCGCTGGGCGGGCGCATCAGGTCCATCGACGGGATCGACTACGACGCCTTCATCGTCCCGGGCCTGCTGACGATGGCGATGGCGCAGGCCGCCTACAGCAACAACTCCTCGTCGGTCTTCCAATCGCGCGCTGACCGCTACATCAACGACGTCCTGTCGGCGCCGATGCGCGCGTGGGAGGTGCAGCTCGGGCTGTCGTTCGGGGGCGTGGTGCGCTCGCTCGCGATCGGCCTGGCGCTGCTCGCTCTCGCGCTTCCGGTGACGGGCGTCCCGGTCCGCGAGCCGCTCGTGCTCGTGGTAGCGCTGGTGCTCGTGCTCGTCCTGTTCGCGTCGCTCGGGGTGATCGTCGGCGTCTACGCCGAGACCTGGGACCAGGCGGGCTTCGTGAACAACATCGTGATCCTGCCGCTGAGCTTCCTCGGCGGGGTCTTCTACTCCGTCGACCAGCTGCCCTCGCCGTGGCACGAGCTCAGCCACGTCAACCCGATCTTCTTCCTCATCAACGCGGTCCGCTTCGGCTTCCTGGGCCGAAGCGACGTGCCGATCGAGATCGCGCTCGGCGTGACCGCGGTGCTCGCCCTCGCCTGCGTGCTCTGGAGCGCGGCGATGTTCCGCTCGGGCCGCCGCCTGAAGGCCTAGTGGACGCTTCCGGCCACGTCCACTGGCTGGCGCCCGTGCGGTGCGCCACGTAGGCTGGCGGCGCCGTGTTCGCGCTCAACCTGCCGAACGTCCTGACGCTGCTGCGGATCCTGCTCGTGCCGGTGCTGGTCGTCGCGCTGCTCGACGAGACCGCCAACGGCGATCTGCTGGCGGCGATCGTGTTCGCACTGGCCTCGGCCACCGACGCGATGGACGGCTACCTCGCGCGCACGCGCAACGACATCACGACGTTCGGCAAGCTCATGGACCCGATCGCCGACAAGCTGCTGATCATCTCGGCGCTCGTCGCCCTGGTGTCGCTGCACCGGCTCGCCGGCTGGGTCGCGATGGTGATCATCGCGCGCGAGCTGACCGTGACCGTGACGCGGATGCAGGCCACGCAGCACGGCGTCGTCATCGCGGCCAGCCTGTGGGGCAAGGCGAAGACGATCGTGCAGGTCGCGGCGATCTTCGCGCTGATCGTCGTCGGGCAGCCGACACCGACGTGGGCTGATGCCCTGGTCTACTGCGCGGTCGCGATCACGATCGTCAGCGGGGTCGACTACTTCTTCGGGCTGCGCCGCGTGCTGCGCGAGGCCGAGGCGCGCCGGGCGGCGGTCGCCGGAGCGCCCGCCGAGCAACGCGGGCCCGTCCGCTAGGTTCCGGTCGCGTCGAGCCAGTCGCGCATCGACACGTGGCGTAGCGCATGCTCGCCGGTCGCGAGCTCGTTGCGCACCTCGCCGAGCAGGCCGAAGCGCTCGGCCTCGACGTTGTGCTGGTGGATCGTCTCGAGGTTCTCCTGGCGGGCGCTGACGAAGTGCGCGTCGCTGAGGTCCGGCAGCCGCTCGACCACGCCGGCGATCATCTCGCGCACGCAGTCCTCGACGAAGCGCGGGCGGCGGTGGGCCTTCTCGACGACCGCGCCCTCGTCGCTGCGCTTCATGAGCTCGTAGATCTCCGAGGACATCGAGCCCTCGACGATGTCCAGCAGCGTCCGGGCCTCGATCTCGGTGCCGGCGCCCTCGGGGACGCCGATGTGCAGCGTGCCCAGCCCGCGCTGGTTGTGCGTCGCCACCGGGACGTGGTCGAAGATGCGGCGCACCTCGTCCTCGCTGAAGCCGTCGTCGAGCAGTCGCTCGCGTGAGTTGCCCATGACCAGCTGCTGCGCGCACGGGCAGGCCGTCATGCCCTGGGCCGCGACGCCGACCATCCGGCGCGTGCCGGTCGCAGACGCCACCGCCGAGCCGTAGAGCGTGTAGATCTCCTGCGTGGGGATGCCGGAGACCGGCGCGGGCTTGTGCTCGGGGTAGCGCGCGGCGACCGTCACCTCCGCGCGGGCTGCGTCCTGGCGCTCGCGGACGAGCTCGGCGATGCGCTGGGCGAGCGCCTCGGCCTTGAACGTGGCCTCGCCGAGGACGACCTCGCCGATGACCTCGTTGACGACCTCCTCGAAGCGCGACATGTGCGCGCCCTTCTGGTGGGCGCCGAGATCGACGAAGCACTCCAGGCGGGCGGAGAAGAGCTGCTCGCTGCCGTTCTGGCGAAATCGGACGATCTTCTCGACGCCGGTGACGCCCACCCGGGACAGGCTGACCTGGACTGTCGGGGATTGCGCCTGCACGTCCAGACTCGGCACACTGAGACTCTCAGGCATGGCGTGAGCGTAGCGGCCGATCGAGAATTCGCGCTGAAGAAGCGGGTCTCTTGTGCTATCACTCACGAAGTTGTCCCCCGCATCGGGAGAGTGCGGGGCTCGCCGGGCGCACGAGGGGCGCATCCAAGGGGAGGGCCGTACCATCACCAACGAGGTTCTACTGGCGGATGAAGCGCCGATCCACGAGCTCGACGAGTTCCGGACACTCATCGCCGACGGCCAGGAACGCGGCTTTCTGACCTTCGAGGAGATCTCCACCGCCCTGGAGGAGGTCGAGGTCACCAAGGAGCAGCTGCAGGAGCTGCACGCCTATCTCTCCGAGCACGGGATCGACATCGTCGGCGCCGACGGGCGGCATGTGACGACCGAGGGCGCGCGCGTCGAGGCTGTTGCAGAGGCGCGCAAGACGAGTGCCAACGGCGGCGTGCCCGAGGCGCCCAAGAAGCCCGAGCTCGACCTGACCGTCGAGCCGAGCCTCGACTCGCTGCGGCTGTACCTGCGCTCGATCGGGCGCGTTCCCCTGCTGACCGCCGACCTCGAGGTCGCGCTCGCCAAGCGCATCGAGCGCGGCGACATGGACGCCAAGCAGCACATGGTCGAGGCGAACCTGCGGCTCGTGGTGTCGATCGCCAAGGGCTACCTCGGGCGCGGGCTGACCTTCCTCGACCTCATCCAGGAGGGCTCGCTCGGGCTCATCCGGGCGGTCGAGAAGTTCGACCACCGCCGCGGCTACAAGTTCTCGACCTACGCGACGTGGTGGATCCGCCAGGCGGTCACCCGCGCGATCGCCGACAAGGGCCGCACGATCCGCATCCCGGTTCACATCGTCGAGAAGCTGAACAACATCTCGCGCACCGAGCGCAACCTGCGCCTCGAGCGCGGGCGGGATCCCTCGAG
>JAXDFS010000338.1:0-4358 GCA_034665465.1 Solirubrobacteraceae bacterium | reverse complement strand
CGGTGCTTGCAGCGAGCGTGGCGGACCCCTCGTCGGGGGTCGGCGTCCTCGCGGCGCTCGCCGCCGGCGTCGTGTCGTTTCTGAGCCCGTGCGTGCTGCCGCTCGTGCCCGGCTACCTGTCGGCGGTCTCGGGCATCCGGCCCTCCGAGCTCGAGGCGGCGCCGCTGTGGAAGGTGCTCGGGCCGAGCCTGCTGTTCGTCGCGAGCTTCTCTGCGATCTTCATCGTGCTGGGGCTCGGGGCGACGAAGCTCGGCTCCTCGCTCAACGACCACATCGACGCGCTCGAAAAGGTCTCGGGCGCGATCATCATCGCGCTGGGCCTGTTCTTCCTCGCGACGCCGTTCGTCGGGCGGCTGAACCGCGAGTGGCACGTCGAGGGGCTGATGGCCCGCGCCGGCCGCGGCGGCCCCGTGCTGGCGGGTGCGGCGTTCGCGATCGCGTGGACGCCGTGCATCGGCCCGACGCTGGGCGCGATCCTCAGCGCCGCCGCGCTGTCGGAGACGACGGGCCGCGGCGCCTACCTGCTCGCGTTCTACTCGGCCGGCCTGGCGATCCCGTTCCTGCTGACGGCCGTCGCGTTCAACCGCATGGCGACCGTCTTCGCCGCCGTCAAGCGCCACTACGGCGTGATCGTCGCCGCCGGCGGGGCGATCCTCGTGATCATGGGCGTGCTGATCCTCACCGGCGAGCTCACCCAGCTCAACATCGAGGCCCAGAAGCTGCTGCACGACGTGGGCCTGGACTTCCTGACGGGAATCTAGGTCCCGAAGCGCTCGTTGCGCTGCTCCTCGCGCTCGCTCTCGCCCAGCGCGCGCACGAAGAGAAACACGAGCGCGACGCCCATGACGATCGACTGCTCGAGCGCCATGACGAGGCCGCCGACGGACTGGTCGGTGCCGGGGGACAGGCCCCAGTAGCCGGGCTGATGCTCGTAGAAGGAGTAGATCGCGTCGGGCGAGAACGCCAGCAGGATGCCGAGCAGGCCGACGATCGCCTTCGTCGCGAGCATGTAGACGACGGGCCCCATGCCGCCAAGCCGCTGGCGCGCGCGGATCGGCGACAGCAGAAACCACCAGTACAGCCCGCCGGCGATGCCGAAGCTGACGTGCTCGAGGACGTGCACGACCGGATGCTCGAGGGCGGCGTCGTACATGGCCGGCACGTGCCACAGCACCATCGAGCCCGCGTACAGGAAGATCGCGAAGGCGGGGTGCGCGAGCGGCCCGGCCGCCTGCTCGACGCGCATGAGACGGCGCGTCAGCGGGCGCAGGATCACGCGCGTCAGCCCGAGCAGCACGAGGATCGGCGCGAGGTCGAGCAGCAGCAGGTGCTGGACCATGTGCATGAAGAACAGCTGCTCGGCGAGGCGGTCGACCGGCGAGCACAGGGCCACGAGCACGAGCGCCATCCCGCCGAGGAAGCTCGTCAGGCGCCCGGGGCTCGCGCGGACGGCGTGCCAGCGGCGCACGTAGAGGACCGTCAGGGCGACCACGACCACGATCGCGCCGGGCTCGAGCGTCCACGAGGCGTCGGGGGAGGCGGCGAGCGGGAGGATGCGCGCGATTGTCGCATTCGGCGTGTCCGCTGCAACATCTCGCCAGGCACGCTGCAGGGATGCTCGCCGAGCTCGTCGCCCTCGCCGTCCCGCCCCGCTGCGCGGCCTGCCGCGCGCCCGGCCGGCGCGCGGCCGGCGTGCTCTGCGGCGCCTGCCGCCGCGCGCTGCCCTGGCTGCCCGCGGAGTGCTGCGAGCGCTGCGCGCTGCCGCTGCCCTGTGGCGCGCGCTGCCCGGCCCGCGGCGCGGCCTTCGAGGCCGCCTGGGCGGCCGTCGCCTACGAGGGCGCCGCCCGCGACGTGCTGCACGCGCTGAAGTTCACCGGCGCACGGCCGCTGGCCGGCGTCATGGCCGCGCAGATCGCGGCCTGCGCGCCGTCCGGCCTGCTCGCGACCGGCGCCGTCGTCGCCGTGCCCGCGCACCCGGGCCGCCGCCGCGCGCGCGGCTATGACCCGGCCGGCCTGCTCGCCCGCGCGCTCGCCGCCCGGATCGGCCTACCGCCGGCGCCCGTCCTGCGCCGCGGCGGCGGCGCGACGCGCCAGGTCGGCGCGCCGCGCCAGGTGCGCCGAGCGCCCGGGCGCCTGGCGATCGCCGCCGTCCGCGAGGCGCCGCCGGACGTCGTGCTCGTCGACGACGTCCACACCACGGGGGCGACGCTCGAGGCCTGCGCGAGCGCCCTGCGCGATGCCGGGGCCCGGCGCGTCGTCGCGATCACATGGGCGCGGGCGCTGTAGTCGATGCAGTTGCGCGGCTGGACCATCGTTGTGTTGAAGCCGTCTCGCGCCCGGCGTACCATCGTTGTCACAACGTTCTCCACAGAGAGGACCCCGACATGCAGATCGAGGTCAAGGGCCGCAACGTCCCTGTCAACGATGAGCTACGCGAGCTGGTCGAACGCAAGTTCCGCAAGGTCGCTGCCCAGGTCTCCGACCTGGCCCGCATGGAGGTCGAACTGCGTGAGGAGCGCAACCCCGCGATCGCCGAGCCCCACGTGGCCGGGGTGACGCTGTACCTCAAGGGCGTCACGCTGCACGCCGAGGGCGCGTCGCGCGAGATGCCGCACGCGATCCGGCTGTGCTCCGACGAGCTTTCGCGCCAGGTCAAGCGCCACCGCGACAAGCGCCGGCGCCGGCGCGAGGCGCGCGCCGCAGGGCCACAGCCGGCGCTGTGAGCCGGCGCTAGAACGGTTGTCCCAGCGCGGCGGGCGGGGCCCGCCGCGTTGGTACTCTGGGCCCTATGGCGATCCTCGACCGCGCCCTGCGCATGGGCGAAGCGAAGCAGTTCAAGCAGTTCGAGAAGCGCGTTGCCCGCATCAACGACTTCGAGCCCGAGCTCGAGCTCGAGTCAAGCGACGAGCTGCGAGCCCGGATGGAGGTGCTGCGCGAGCAGGCGCGCGACGGCGCGAAGCTGGACGACCTCCTGCCCGAGACCTTCGCGGTCGTGCGCGAGGTCTCCAAGCGCGAGATGGGCATGCGCCACTTCGACGTCCAGATGATCGGCGGGATGGTGCTGCACTCGGGCGCGATCGCCGAGATGCGCACGGGCGAGGGCAAGACCCTCACGGCGACGCTCGCCGTCGTCCTGAACTCGCTGCCCGGCAACGGCCTGCACGTGGTGACGGTCAACGACTACCTGGCCCGCCGCGACGCCGACTGGATGAGCCCGATCTATCACGGCCTCGGCATGCAGGTCGGCGTCCTGCAGAACATGCAGTCCTACGAGGACAAGCAGGTCGCCTACGCCGCCGACGTCACCTACGGGACCAACTCGGAGTTCGGCTTCGACTACCTGCGCGACAACATGGCCACGGCGCTCGAGGAGAAGGTCCAGCGCGGGCACGAGTTCGCGATCGTCGACGAGGTCGACAACATCCTCATCGACGAGGCGCGCACGCCGCTGATCATCTCCGGCCAGCCCGAGGCGGCCGCCGACATGTACGAGCAGTTCGCCCGCCTGGCGCGCAAGATGGTGCCGGGCAAGAAGCCCGAGGGCATGGACCCGCGCATGAAGAAGGACTTCGTCGCGGACTTCGACTTCGAGTTCGAGGAGAAGCACAAGACGGTCTCGGTCACCGAGCAGGGCGTCGCGAAGGCCGAGAAGTTCCTCGGCATCTCGCACCTCTACCGCGCCGAGAACGGGCCGCTCGTCAACCACCTGCAGCAGGCGCTGAAGGCCGAGTCGCTCTACAGGCGCGACGTCGACTACGCGGTCGTCGACGACCAGGTGATGATCATCGACGAGTTCACCGGCCGCATCCTCGAGGGCCGGCGCTGGTCGGAGGGGCTGCACCAGGCGATCGAGGCCAAGGAGGGCGTGCGCGTCCAGGAGGAGAGCCAGACCCTCGCCACGATCACCCTGCAGAACTACTTCCGCCTCTACAACAAGCTCGGCGGGATGACCGGCACGGCGCTCACCGAGGCCACCGAGTTCATGAAGATCTACAAGCTGTCGGTCGTCGAGATCCCGACCAACCGCTCGATGGTCCGCCAGGACAAGAACGATCAGGTCTACAAGACCAAGGCCGGCAAGTGGAACGCCGTGACCCGCGAGGTCGTCGATCGCCACCAGGCGGGCCAGCCGGTGCTCGTCGGCACCGTATCGGTCGAGGTCTCCGAGCTGCTCGGGCGCGAGCTGGCCAAGAAGGGCATCAAGCACACGGTGCTCAACGCCAAGCCCGAGTACGCCGAGCGCGAGGCCGAGATCGTCGCCGAGGCGGGGCAGCCGGGCGCGGTCACGATCGCGACCAACATGGCCGGCCGCGGCGTCGACATCAAGCTCGGCGGCAACCCCGAGCACCTCACCCAGC
>JAXDFS010000337.1:0-3053 GCA_034665465.1 Solirubrobacteraceae bacterium | reverse complement strand
GCACCACCTCGAGCGCGGGCTCTTCGAGCTCGTCGACGAGCAGCTCTTCGATCCCGACCCCGTCGACCCCGGGGCGGCGATCACGCTCATGCAGGGCGGCGGCGAGCGCGCCGAGCTCGAGCTGGTGGCCGCCGAGATCGCGCGGCTCGTCGCCGAGGAGGAGGTCGCGCCCGAGGAGATCGCGGTCGTGCTGCGCCGGCCGCGCGACGTCGCCGCGCTGCTCGGCGAGGTGTTCGGCGCCTTCGGCATCGCCGTCGCGCTCGGGCGCGACGTCGCCTTCGGCCACACCGCCCTCGGCCGCGGCCTCGTGGCGCTGCTGCGCTGCGCGCTCGTGGACGGCAGCGCGGACGACCTGCTGGCGTGGCTGCGCACGCCCGGGCTCCTGCACCGCCCCGAGCTCGCCGACCGCCTGGAGGCCGCCGCCCGGCAGGCCGGGGCGCGCACCGCCGACGGCGCCCGCGCGCTGTGGGAGGCCGAGCACTGGCCCCTGGACGCGATCGACCGCGTCCGCGACGCACACCGGCGCGGCGGGGCCGAGCTGCTTGCGCGCCTGAGCGCCGAGCTCGCCGCGCTTTTTGCCGCCCCGCGGCGCCGGGCGGCCGCGGTGCTCACCGGGCCCGCCGCCCAGGACGCAGCCGTGCTGCGCGCCGGCCGCCGCGCGCTGGACGAGCTCGCCGCGATCGTCGCCGCCGATCGCACGCTGGCGCCCGCGCCGGCCGAGCTCGCGGCGCTGCTCGACGGGCTCGACGTCCCGATCGGCGAGCGTCCGGCGCCGGGCCGCGTGACCGTGACCGACCCGCTCTCGCTGCGCGCCCGGCGGGTGCGCGCGCTCTTCGCCTGCGGGCTGCAGGAGGGCGTCTTCCCCGCCGTGCCGCGCGCCGAGCCGTTCTTCGGCGACGCCGAGCGCGACGAGATCGCCGCCGCCTCGGGCCTGCGCCTGCGCCGCCGCGACGACCTCGGCGCCGAGCGCTATCTCTTCTACGCGACCGTCTCGCGGCCCGAGGAGCGCCTGTACCTGTGCTGGCACGAGGCCGGCGACGACGGCGAGCAGGCCGTGCCGTCGTTCTTCATCTCCGACGTCTGCGACCTCTTCGGCCCGCAGCTTGGCGAGCGCAGGCGGATGCGCACGCTCGGCGAGGTCGGCTGGCCCGGCGGCGCCCCGCCGACCGAGCGCGAGCGCCTGCGCGCCGCGGCCGCCACCGGCCCGCGCCACCGCGAGGCGCCGATCGCGCCGCTGCGCGACCCCGTGCTCGTCGCCGAGCTGGCGCAGCGGGCGACCTGGTCGGCGTCGGGCGTCGAGCTGTGGGCCGGCTGCCCGGTGAAGTGGTTCGTCGAGCGCCGCCTGGTCCCCGAGGGCCTGACGCCCGACCCCGAGCTCATGCTCCGCGGCGCGCTCGCGCACGCCGTGCTGGAGGCGACCCTTCGCGGGCTGACCGAGCAGACCGGGAGCGCGCGCGTGCGCCCGGACACGCTCGAGCTCGCGGCGCGACTGGCGAACGAGGCGCTGGACCGCTACGCCGCGAGCGCGGACTTTCAGATCTCACCCGACCCCCGCCGCCAGCGCGCGCTGGCGCACCGGCTGCGCGCCGACCTGCTGCGCTACCTCGAGCACGCGGCGGCCGACGGCTCGCAGCTGGCTCCCGCCCGCCTGGAGGTCGAGTTCGGCACCCATGACGGCGAGCACCCGCCGCTGGATCTCGGCGACGGCGTCTCGATCGGCGGGCGCATCGACCGCATCGACGAGGGCGGCGGCGAGGCGGTCGTCTACGACTACAAGGGCCGCAACGTCGTCGAGTCGGCCAACTGGCGCAAGGAGCGCAAGTTCCAGGTCGCGCTGTACATCCTCGCCGCGCGCGACGTGCTCGGCCTGGACCCGATCGGCGGCCTCTACCAGCCGCTCGGCGGCAAGGACGAGCGCGCCCGCGGCCTCATGCTCGCCGATGCCGACCCGGGCCTGGACACGGTCAAGACCGATCGCCGCCCGCGCGAGGAGTTCGACGCGATCATCGACGGCGTGCTCGAGGACGTGCGGCGCACGGTCGCGGAGCTGAAGGCCGGGGCGCTGGCGCCGCGGCCCGACAGCTGCGCCTGGACCGGCGGCTGCGCCTACCCGGCGATCTGTCGCTGCGAGGCCGCATGAGCCCGACCGCGCTCCTCGGCCCGGCAGGCCGCGCGTTCACCGCGGAGCAGTCCGACGCGATCCGCGCCCGCGAGGGCTCGCTGCTGCTGGAGGCCAACGCCGGCAGCGGCAAGACCTCGGTGCTCGTGGAGCGCTTCGTGCGCTCGGTGCTCGAGGACGGCGTGCGGCCCGCGCGGATCCTCGCGATCACGTTCACCGAGCGCGCGGCAGGCGAGTTGCGCGCGCGGGTGCGCGAGCGCTTCGTCGAGCTCGGCCGCCGCGACGAGGCGCGCGAGACCGAGTCCGCCTGGG
Source organism: Solirubrobacteraceae bacterium (assembly GCA_034665465.1). GTDB lineage: Bacteria > Actinomycetota > Thermoleophilia > Solirubrobacterales > Solirubrobacteraceae > CADCVQ01. The sequence goes on along the minus strand of JAXDFS010000337.1, from coordinate 622 downwards.
TCTCGACGATCCACGGCTTCTGCGCGCGGGTGCTGCGCGCCCACGCGATCGCGGCGGGCCTGGACCCCGCCTTCACCGTGCTCGACGAGGCCGCGGCGCGCGGGCTGCGCGACCGCGCCTGGGACGACGCGCTCGGCGCCTGGCTGGACGGCGAGCACGGCGCGGCGGCGCTCGACCTCGTCGCCGCCTACGACACCGACCGCCTGCGCCGCGCGATCGCCGGCGCGCACGACGCGCTGCGCAGCGCCGGGCAGACGCGGCCGCGGCTCCCCGAGCCGGCGCCGCAGCCGTCCAGCGCCGAGCTGCGCGCGCAGCTGCACTCCGCCGCGAGCGCCGCGGCGATCGAGCTCGCGGGGGCTGGCACGGCGCAGCGCGTCAGCGAGGCCCGCGAGCGCCTCGATCGCTGCCTCCAGCTGCTGCGCGACGAGGACGCCGAGCCCGCCCACGCCGACCACCACTTCGGCATGGGCGCCGGCGCGCTGCGCAGCGCGGCATGCGATGACTACCGCAGTGCCCTGCAGCGCTACTGCACGGCCTGCCGCGACCGCCGCGCCGCCGCCGCGGTGACGCTGCTCGACGAGCTGATGGGGCTCTACGCCGATGCCTACGCGGACGCCAAGCG
>JAXDFS010000336.1:0-6809 GCA_034665465.1 Solirubrobacteraceae bacterium | reverse complement strand
TGCTGTGGACCGCCGACCACTGCCTGCGCAGCCGCGACTACGTCAACCTCGTCGTCATCGACAAGCAGCCCGAGCTGCAGTACCTCGACATCGACGCCGCCCGCGAGCACTGCGCGCGCGGCGCGTCCGAGTGGGCGTGGGCGGGCAACGCGATCGGCCACGAGGAGGCCGACATCGTGCTCGCCTGCATCGGCGACGTGCCGACGCAGGAGACGATCGCCGCCGCCGCGTTGCTGCGCGAGCACGTCCCCGAGCTGCGCTTCCGCGTCGTCAACGTCGTCGACCTCATGTCCATCGCCCCGGCGCAGGTGCACCCGCACGGGATGTCCCGCGATCGCTTCGAGGAGCTCTTCGGCGACACCACCGAGGTCGTCTGCGCGTTTCACGGCTACGCCCGCGCGCTGCATCAGCTGCTGCACGGGCGCCCGCACTCCGGCCGCTTCCACGTCCACGGCTACAGCGAGCAGGGCACGACGACGACGCCGTTCGACATGGTCGTCCTCAACGAGTGCAGCCGCTACCACCTGGTCCTCAACGCACTGCGGCGCGCGCGCCGACTGGCCCCTGGCGCGCAGGCGCTGGAGCGCCATTGCGAGGCGATGCTGGTGCGCCACCACGCCTACATCCGCGAGCACCTCGAGGACATGCCCGAGGTCCGCGACTGGATCTGGGACGAGCACTCGCGCTGACGCGGCCGCGATGCGCGTCCTCGTCGTCAACGCCGGCTCGAGCAGCCTCAAGCACGCGCTCGTCGACGCGGGGACCGACACGGTCCTGCGGCGCGGCGAGCAGCGCTGGGAGCCGGGCGCGAGCGCGGGACGCCACGCCGGCGCACTGCGCGCGGCGCTCGCCGACGCCGGCGGGCAGGCGGAGGCGGTCGGGCACCGCGTCGTGCACGGGGGCACCCGCTTCACGGGCCCGGCGCGGATCGACCACGACACCCGCGCCGCGATCGCCGCGCTCGCCCCGCTCGCGCCGCTGCACACGCGCGCTGCGCTGGAGGGGATCGACGCCGCCGCCGCCGCGCTGCCGGGGCTCGGACAGGTGGCCTGCTTCGACACGGCGTTTCATCGCACGCTGCCGGCGGAGGCCGCGATCTACGCGCTGCCGCGCGAGTGGACCGAGCGCTTCGGGTTGCGCCGCTACGGCTTTCACGGGCTCAACGTGGCCTGGTGTCACGAGCGGGCCGCCGCGATCGTGGCGCCGGCTCGCTGCCGGCGGCTCGTCGTCTGCCACCTCGGCAGCGGCTGCTCGGTGAGCGCAGTGCTCGACGGGCGCTCGGTCGACACGACGATGGGCCTCACGCCCCTGGAGGGCGTCCCGATGGCGACGCGCTCGGGATCGATCGACCCCGGGCTGCTGCTGCACCTGCTCGCCGCCGGCATCCGGCCCGACGAGCTCGACGACGCGCTCAACCACCGCTCCGGGCTGCTCGGCATCTCCGGGCTCGCCGGGCTGCGCGAGGTGCAGCGCGCCGCCGGCCAGGGCGACGAGCGCGCCCAGCTCGCCCTCGACGTCCTCGTGCGCGGCGTCAGCGCCGCCGTCGCCGCGATGACGACGTCGCTGCGCGGCCTGGACACGCTCGTCTTCAGCGCCGGCGCCGGCGAGCACTCGGCGCCGCTGCGCAGCGCCGTCTGCGCGCGCCTGGGTCATCTCGGCGTCGTTGTGGACGAGGCATTCAACGCGCGCCACGCCGAGCGGATCAGCTCCATGGACGCACCCGTCGCCGTCCTCGTCGTGGCGGCCGGGGAGGAGATCGTGGTGGCGCGCGAGACCGCGGCCGTGCTCAGTGCTCGGTGATGCCGGAGTGCGGCCAACCACCGGGTCGGTCGACGGACATCGCCGCTTTCAGGGGCCCCCGCACCGAGTCAGCATCTCGCGGCCGCTGGGCAACGACGGCTTCGTCCTGGCGCTTCCCTACGCCACGCTCCTGATCCTGCTCGTCCTCGGTGCGATGGCCGGCGGCCTCGCCGCGATCGCGCCGGCCCGCCAGGCGAGCCGCATCGATGTCCTCGAGGCGCTCACCCACCAGTGACGCGCACGTGCCGGCGACCGTCAGTCGGACGGCTGTCGACGAGTTCGCGGTCAGCGCGCGCGACGAGCTCTGCGGCGGTCTCGTCGGCGGTGAGCTCGGCGAATCCGAAGCGGATCGCGCCTGCCTCGCTGCTGCCGGCGAGTGCGCTGGCGATCTCGCTGAAGCGCGCCCGTGAGTCGCGCAACGACATGCGCTCCATGGCGCACAGGAACTCGTCGCCGCCGAGGCGGATGATCAGGTCGTAGGAGCGCACATGCTCCCTGATGAGCGCCACGAGGCGACGGAGCAGGCGGTCCCCGGCGTCCTGACCTCCGGTGTCGTTGACCAGCTTCAGCCCAACCGCATCGACATAGGCGACCACGAGCGTGCCGCCAGTTCTGTGGCAGCGATCGACCTCGTGGTTGAGGTCCGCCAGCCCCGCCGCTCGCGCACGGGCGCCGGTCAGCGGGTCGATCTCGGTGACGGCCAGTGCGCGAGCGAGGGCTTCGCAATCTGCAAGCGCCTGCAGGCGGTCGCGAGCGGCCTGCTCGCGGTCCTCCGCAGCCGCCTCACGGTCCAGGGCCGCCTGGTCGCGGTGCTCGGCCGCCTGCGCGCGGTACTGCGCGGCGCGCCGGCGTTGCTCTGCCGCTCGCATGACGATCTCAGCCCCGGTCACCGCACGCGCGCTGTCGAATTGAGATCCACGGTCGCGCTGCGCCATGGCCAGATCGCGCGCCGCCGCGGCACGGTCGCGTGCCAGCCCCGCCACATCGCGGGCGTGGGCCGTCGCGTCGCGCTCACGGGCGCTTGCGAGCCGGATCGCGGCGGTCTGCCCGCGCTGAAGCGCCGATCGCCTGCGGATCTCGCGGCTGGCCTGGTGCTGATCGGCGTTGACGCCGTCCGCCAGGTCACGATCGCTGGCGGCCTGATCGCGATCAGACGCGACCTGATCGCGGTCGGCGCCTGACTGATCGCGCTCGGCGCTGGTCTGATCGGCGTCGCCGAGCGTCTGGTCAGTGTCGGCGAGCGTCTGCTCACCGTCGGCGAGTGTCTGCTCGTCACCGAACCCGCTCGACGCGGTGTTGTCCTCATGCTGTCTGCCGAGCGTCCCGTTGGTCTTCCCGGGCGAATCGGCCGACGATCGGCTGGCCACTGTGGGCCTCCCTGCGGGCTAGTCGGCGAGTCTCGGAGAGCCCCGCGTCTATCCCATCGACCTTTGCAGGGTACACCCCCGACGCGCCAGCTCTTGTGAATATTGATACAAAATCGCCGCCGGCTGTGGCGGGGCGTCAGCGGGCCGTGCCGTTCCCCGACGGGCCTTCCTCGAAGGCGCTTCGCCCGGACACCGCTGCCGCGCGCGCTAATCCTCTGGGCAACGCGCCTCGAGATCGCGTTTGAGGTTGTCGAGGACCCGGCCCCACCCGCCCTCGTGCGAGCGCACGGCAGCCTCGTCCCACAGGCCGCTGTGCGTGAACCGCACGGTGGTTGCGCCTTCGACCTCCTCGAAGTCGATCTCGATCAGCGTCCGCCGCGTGTCGCCGTCCCAGATCCAGGTGAAGGCCAGGCGTCTCGGCGGGTCGATCTCGGTGTAGCGGCCGCCGCCGCCGTGCTCGACGTCCTTGTCGGGGTCGCGCATGACGACCCGCACAGCCCCGCCTACACGCAGGTCGACCTCTGCCTCGGACGTCTCCCACCCGACCTCGGCCTGCCACCAGCGCCGCATCACCTCCTCGCTGGTCCACGCTTCGAACACCCGCTCGGCGGGCGCTTGAAAGGTGCGCTCGATGCGCAGCGCCTTGCTGTCGAGCGCGATCATGTGCTGCTCGAGCCGCGCTGGGAGGCGGTCGCGGGCGACAGCGCCTGCTCGAACACCGTCGCATCGTCGTACTCGTCGTGGAGGTTCCACCACGCGTAGGCCTGCGTCTGCGGATAGCCCTCCGGCGAGTCCTCCCACTTCTCCTGGCGTCCGAGGGCGGTCAGGTCGAGGTAGCTCCATGCGCTGCCCAGCGCTTCGTCGCCGCGCTTGTCGACGAAGTACGTGCGGAAGATCTCGTCGCCGTCGCGGAAGAAGACGTTCGTGCCATGCCACTCGTCCACGCCGAAGTCGGCGTCGAACTCGTCCGTGATCGTGTACCAGGGGATCTCCCAGCCCATCCGCGCCTTCCAGCGCTCGATGTCGGCCTGCGGCGCGCGCGAGACGTTCGCGAAGGTCGTGTCGCGCGAGTTCAGATGCGCGAGATGCGCGACCTGGTCGGCCATGAACGAGCAGCCGCGGCAGCCGTGCTCGGGCCAGCCGCTCACGCCGGGCTCGAAGAAGAAGCGGTAGACGATCAGCTGGCGGCGGCCCTCGAACAGGTCGAGCAGGCACACCGGGCCGTCGGGGCCATCGAAGACATAGTCCTTCTCGACGGCCATCCTCGGCATGCGCCGGCGCTCGGCGGCCAGGGCATCGCGGGCGCGGGTCAGTTCCTTCTCCTTGACCAGCAGGTGCTCGCGCGCCGCGTCCCACTCCTGCGGCGACACGATCGTCGGCATGTTCATCGCGATTCTTCCTCCTTCAGGTACTCGTCGACAACATCGAACAGGCGCCCCCAGAGGGCGCGCTGGCGATCCATCCAGTCGGCTGCCACGCTCAGCACATCCGGCTCGAGCGAGAGGCGATGCGTCCGGCCCTCGACCACGCGCTTCACGACGCCGGTCTCCTCCAGCACCTTCAGGTGCTTGGTGATGGCGGGCTTGGACACGCCGAAGCCGCCCGTGGCCTCGCCGACGGTCGCCGGGCCTTCCGCGAGGCGCTCGACGATGCCACGGCGGATCGGATGCGAGAGCGCCCTGAACGGATCGTTCACCATTTGGTAAACGATAGCAAGGCGATGAGTCGGGGTCAGTCGCGCGGAGCATCCCGCTGGACGATCGAGCGCTCAGCGCAGTCGGAGCGTCGACGGCGTGTCGTGGGTCGTCAGGTTCGATGCCACCGTCTCGAGATGGCCCCAGATGCGATCCCGGTGCGCCAGCTCGAGGCCGGCCTCGTCGACGGCGATGCGCATCGCGCGCAGCCAGGCGTCCCGGTGCGTTCGCGCGATCCGAAACGGCATGTGGCGGGCCGCCAGACGTGCCGGACCGCGCAGCTGCGTGTAGGCCGCAGGACCTCCCCAATGCTCGCCGAGGTAGAGCCTCAGGCGCTCCTCGGCGGGCCCGAGGTCCGCTTCGGGGTACAGCGGTCGCAGGATCTCGTCGACCGCGACGAGCTCGTAGAAGCGAGCGACGATCCGGTGAAACGTCGCCTCACCGCCGACGGCGTCGTAGAGGCTCTGCGATTGCGACGCTCGCGGCTCGGCGGTCATACCCGCAGGCTATCCCCGTCGGCACGCGGATCGCCTCATCCCGCCGCCGTAGCTCGATCCCCGTCGCGCCAACGCCGACGAGACCCTGCCGATCGCAGCCTGACGAGGCGGCCGTCGTCCGACAGCGAGCGCCCGGGTGGGCGCTCGCGCGCTTCGCATCGCGTCGCGTCGCGTCGCGGGTGGGCGCGGCGCGGCGAGTCTGTCGGCAGCCAGCGCGGGGTCGAGGCCGGCTGACGCCGGCGCTTACCGGATGGAGATCCTGCCCTTGTGGGCGCCATGGGCGCCGGCGGTCTCCCCCCTCGGCGGTGGTGTGCCGGGGATGAACGGCGCCCTCGGGTGGTACGCCGGCGGGCGCGCCACGAGGCGGGTCACGCCGTGTCCGACGGGGCCGCCGGCGGGCATCGCGGTGGGCGGCGGCTGCGCCCCGGGGGCGTCCGGCGCGGTTGGGACGGCGGAAGAACCGAACGAGGTGACTGGCATGGCTGCTCCTTGGGCGGCGTCGTCTACTGAAACTCGACGTGGCGCGGCCCGCTGATCCGCATCGGCGTGTGCCGCGCGAAGCCTGCCGCCCCGTCAGGGCGACGCTACTCCCGTCAACAGCCGCAATCAATGGCAAACGTGCCAGATTCTTCACCGTCACAGCGGCGCTCGGGCCCGTCGGTGTAGCCCGGGTGGTCGGTCCGGGCCTGGGGAGTGCGCCGGCCGGATCCGAACGGGCACGGTGGTCAGTTCGCCAGCCCGAGGTGCTCGAGCAACTCGCGCTCGGTCGGCTCACGCCCCACCCGCTGCCTGAGCTCCTCTCGGGCTGCCGCATACTCGTCGGCCGCCCTCTTGAGCCGAGGCACTCCGGCGCGCAGCGCGAAACCGCCTGCCGTCTTGAGCGCGATGTAGGCGAGGAGGCCCCGAGGACCGAGGCGGGTGGGCCAGGACAGCCAGTATGCGACCCGCGGGAACGCTGCGATCACAGCAGATAGATCGCGAAGGCGCCGGTGACGTTGCGCCACTGGGCCGCGGTCATGGGCCGGGCAGATCCGGCAGCGTCCATGAGCTCCGGTCTACCCGCGGCTCGCGGTCGCCACGTCGGGCCTCGACTGAACGCGCGTCGAGCGCGAGCGCGAGCGCGGTGGACTTGCTCCTTCCGGCTGACGAGCGGTCTCAGCAGGCCGATCGCAGGGCCGGGTGCGTCGGCGCTTCTACGTGTCACCCGGCCTGGGCTCGGCCATCCTCCCGTCCTCCGCGCTGATACGCCGGTAGAGCTCATCCACGCCGCTGTCCGCGGCGAGGTCGACCTGCGCAGCGTCGACGCGCGCGTGGGGGTCGGAGAGGTCATGGCCGCGGGTTCCCGCTTGGCAGGGAAGACAAGCTCCGCGTCGAGGCCGGAAGGTAAGCCGTCGGGACCAGACGTTGGCGGACTACAGCGCGACGACGATCCTCAGGATCGACGACCACTG
>JAXDFS010000335.1:0-9814 GCA_034665465.1 Solirubrobacteraceae bacterium | reverse complement strand
GCCGAGGCCGAGCGGGATCGCCGCGAGTCGCTGGCGGTAGCGCGGCGCTCGTCCGAGGCGCGCCTGGATGTGGTCGCTGATCTGCCTGAAACCCGGAGCGTCGCGACCGGCCGGCGGATCGAAGAGCGCCGCCCAGCCGACGTGCATCGGCGCCTGCTCGGACTCCAGCGACAGGAACGCCGCGTCGAGGGCGGAGAGTGGCGCTGGGCTCACGCTGGTTCTACGCGGGCGCCGCCATGACGGTTCATCGCGCCGACTGATCCGAAACCGCCGCCGGCGCGCCATACGCTCTGACGGATGAGCGACGACGCGATCGACATCCTCGAAGAGGAGCTGGGAGCACGCATCCCCGAGGGGATGGGGGCGCTCTCCGACGACGAGCTTCAGACGCTCGCCGGTCTCCTGCGCGAGGCCAAGGCCAGCCAGGCACAGGAGCTCGAGGAGGGTGTCGAGGGGTCGCTGGAGATCGTGCCGCGCCTCATGCGCGGGCCGGTGCGCAAGATGCTCTTCGGATGACGGCGCTCGCCGACGCCGACGTCGAGATCGTCAAGCTCGCACGGCTGCTCGGGACCGGGGCGGCCGACCTGTCGTTCCTGCGCCAGATCGAGTGGCGCGACCTGCGCGACCTGCGCGAGCAGATGACCGTCGTCATGTTCGAGAACGACCGCCAGATGCTCCAGCGCGTGGCCGCGACGACGCGCCTGGTCCCCCCGAAGATCACCGCCGCGATCGGCGAGCGCGCGTTCGGCCCGTTGCTGTGCGCGCGCGTGGCCGGCCTGCTGGACCCCTCCAGGGGCGTCGACATCATCGGCCACCTGCCGACGCCCTTCCTCGCCGACGTCGCCGGCCTGCTCGATCCGCGGCGCGCCAGCCGCCTGATCGCCGAGATCCCGGCGCCGCGCATCGCCGCGATCACGAGCGAGCTCGCCGCGCGCGGCGACCACGTGACGATGGGCGGCTTCGTCGGCCACCTCTCCGAGCGCGCGCTGCAGGCGGCGCTGGACGCCGTCGACGACGAGACGCTGCTGAACACCGCGTTCGTCGTCGAGTCCAAGAGCAGCCTCGGCGCGCTCGTCGCGATCATCTCCGAGGAGCGCCTGCAGGAGATCATGCGCACGGCGACCGCGGCCGACCTCTGGCGCGAAGCGCTCGACGTCCTGCGCCACGTCAGCGACCGCCAGCGCGGGCTGCTCGGCGACATCGCCGCCGCACAGGACGACGACGTGCTCGCCGGCCTCGTGCGCGCCGCCCAGCGCGACGGGCTGTGGCCCGACGTGCTGGCCGTCACGCGGGCGATGAGCCCGGCCGCCCGCGCCCGCTTCGCCAAGCTCAAGCCGATCCAGACGCGGCCGGTGCTCGCCTCGATCGTCGATGCCGCATCCCAGCGCGGGCTCTGGGCCGAGCTGCTGACGCTGCTGCCGCTGTTGCCCGCCGCCTCGCGCCGGCGGGTGGCTGCGCTCGGCACCGGCTTCGGCCGCTCGATCCTCGCCCAGATCATGGTCACCGCGCACCGCGAGCAGCTCTGGGCGCCGCTCATGCGCTTCGCCGCCGAGCTCGAGGCGCGCACGCAGAAGGAGGTCGCCGCGCTCGCCGCGGCGCTCGACGACGACGTGCTCGGCGGGCTGCTGGACACCGTGGCCGAGGAAGGGCTGCACGCCGAGCTCGTCACGATCGCCGGGCGGCTGGGGCCGAAGGACTGCAGGCTGCTTGCCGCGCGGCTCGTGGAGCTCGCCGACGACGACGAGGTGCTCGCGGCGCTGGCCGCGGCCGCCGCGGAGGCGCAGCTGCCCGTGCTGCTCAAGGCGCTCAGCGCGGTCTCCGCATGAGCGATCGGGATTAGCGCGCCACGTCGGCGGTTATATTCGGGACGTGGCCAACGGCTCTGTGACCGAAGTCGAGCGCCCCGACGACGAGCCCTACGGGCCGGTCGGGCGCTCGGAGTGGATGGACGTCGAGTGGAGCGAGCACCTGCGCTGGGTGCGCGTGGAGGATCGCTGGATGAACGTCCTGGACTACGGCTCGGGCCCGCCGCTGCTGCTCATCCACGGCCTGTCGGGCTGCTGGCAGAACTGGCTGGAGAACATCCCCTTCTTCGCGCGCGACAACCGCGTCATCGCGATGGACCTGCCGGGCTTCGGCGAATCCGAGATGCCGGCGGAGCCGATCTCGATGAAGGGCTACGCGCAGACGATCGACGCGCTCATGCAGGAGCTGGGCATCGAGACCGCGCAGATCGTCGGCAACTCGATGGGCGGCTTCATCGGCGCGGAGCTCGCGATCCAGCATCCAGCGCGCGTGGAGCGCCTCGTGCTCGTCGCCGCGGCCGGGTTGAGCGTCGAGTACATCCGCACCCAGCGCAAGCACGGCCTGCGCCACCGCGCTGAGAACGTCGTCTTCTTCTACCTCGGCTGGCTGGCCTCGCAGTCGGCGACCGTCACCCGCCGCCGCAGGCTGCGCTCGGCGCTGCTGCTGATCGTCGCCGCCCACCCGCAGAGGCTCCCGCCGGCGCTGACGATCGAGCAGGTCGCGGGCTCGGGCAAGCCCGGGTTCTCAGATGCGCTTGAGGCGATGCTCGACTACCCGCTGCGCGACCGCCTGGAGAAGATCGGCTGCCCGACGTTCATCGTCTGGGGCGACAAGGACCGCCTCGTGCCGGTGCGCGACGCCGCGATCTTCGAGAAGCTGATCCCGGACGCGCGCGCCATCATCTACAAGGACACCGGGCACATCACGATGATGGAGCGCCCGGCGCGCTTCAACAAGGACGTGCGCGCGTTCCTCGACGAAGAGCCCGGCGAGCGCCGGCCGCAGTCGGGCAGCCGCACCTTCGCCGCCTGACACGGCGCGAAGCCGCGCGGCCCCGCGGCTATCCTGCGGGCGTGGCGACGACGGCTTCCCCGGGCGCGGACGGGCTCGCTGCGACCTACGGCCCGGCCGGGCGACCGGCGTGGATGGACGTCGACTGGCGCGCGCACCTGCGCTGGGTTCACGTCCAGGGCAGCGTCGTCAACGTCCTCGACGTCGGCTCGGGCCCGGCCCTGCTCTTCCTGCACGGCCTCTCGGGCTGCTGGCAGAACTGGCTGGAGAACATCCCGGACTTCGCCCGCGACCATCGCGTGATCGCCGTCGACCTGCCGGGGTTCGGGGCATCGCCGATGCCGTCCGAGCCGATCTCGGTCACCGGCTACGCGCGGATGCTCGTCGCCCTGCTGGACGAGCTTGGGATCGACGGCGTGCAGATCGTCGGCAACTCGATGGGCGGCTTCGTCGGCGCCGAGCTCGCGATCCGCAACCCCGAGCGCGTGCGGCGCCTCGTGCTCGTCGCGGCGGCCGGCCTGAGCATGCGCCAGATGCGCCACGAGCGCCGGCGCGGCCTGCGCCCGCGGATCGAGAACCTGCTCTTCTTCGCCCTCGGCCGGCTGGCGTCGCGCTCGGACGTCGTGGTGCGCAGCTCGCACCTGCGCCGCGCGCTGCTGGCGCTCATCGTCGCGCACCCCGAGCGCCTGCCCGGCCCGCTCATCCTCGAGCAGGCGCACGGCGCCGGCAAGCCGGGGTTCGACGACGCCCTGGACGCGATGACCGGCTATCCGATCCGCGACCGCCTCGGCGAGGTCGCCTGCCCGGCGCTGATCGTCTGGGGCGAGGAGGACCGCCTCGTCCCGCTGCGCGACGCGTCGGAGTTCGAGTGGCTGATTGCCGACGCGCGCAAGCTCATCTACGCCGACACGGGGCACATGGTCATGTTCGAGCGCCCCGCCCGATTCAACGCCGACGTCCGCGACTTCCTGCAGGAGGGCTGACCCCCTATCGGTGCCATCGGGCGGCGATCTGCGCTAGTACCTGTGGCAGTGGGGGCTGATAGGAGGAGCTGGAGATGGGGGCGGGCGCTGCTCGCGGGCGCCCTTGCGCTGCTCGTGCTCGCGCCCGCGGCGACGGCCCGCGTCGCGCTCGTGGCGGCGGGCACGCCGGAGCTCGTGCTGCTCGACATCACGACGCACGCGGTGGCGGCCCGCGTGCCGCTGCCGGGCCCGGCGCGCGCCGTGGCCGTCACGGCCGACGGCCGGCGCGGCTTCGTGGCGGCCGGCGGCGAGGTCGTGGCGATCGACGTCAACGGGCGCATCGAGGCGGGGCGCTCGCAGCTCGACGGGCCGGATGTTGCCGACATCGAGCTGTCGCCGGCCGGCACCGCGCTGTACGCGGTGCGCGGCACGCAGCTGCTCGCGCTCGATCCGCAGACGCTCGCCGTGACCGCGACGATCGAGCTGCGCGGCGTGGGCGGGCAGCTCGCGGTCGACAACAGCGGCTCGCTCGCGGCGGTCGCGCTCGCCAGCGGGCGCGTGGCGATGGTCGATCTCGGGCGCAACGTCCTGCTGCGCCACGTGCGCCTCGCCGGGGCGACCGGCGTCGCGATCGCCGACGACCGGATCACCTACGTGACCGCCGGCGGGCGCCTGCGCACGATCGCCCCCGGCCAGCACCGCGCGCGCAGGCACGCGATCAAGCTGCCCCCGGGGGCGGGCGGTGCGCTGACGCTGTCGCCGGGGCGCTCGCGGATGATCGTCGGCGCCGCGGCCGGCGGCGCAGCGGCCGCGCTCGTCACGCTGCGCACCGGCAGCGCGCAGCGGCTGGTGTCGGGTCTCGGCCCGGGCCGCGGCGCCTGGTATCCGGACGCCAGCCGGATCCTCATCGCCGACGCCGGCGGGGCGACGATCTCGCTCGTCAGCCCGTTCTCGCGCAGCCGCGTCGGGCTCGTGAGCCTGCCGGGCAGCGCGCCCGCGGACCTCGTCGTGCAGCCGGGCCTCGCTGGCCTGGACGGCAGCGACGCGGCCGACCGGATCTCCGGCACGCGCGGCGACGACCGCATCGACGGCGCCGCCGGCGACGACTCGCTGCGCGGCGGCCGCGGGCGCGACGTGCTCATCGGCGGGCTCGGCAACGACCAGCTCTCCGGCGGCGCCAACAGCGACGAGCTCGACGGCGGCGACGGCGCCGACTTCCTGCTCGGCGGCACCGGCAACGACACGATGCTCGGCGGCCCGGGCGACGACGGCGCCGACGGCGGCACCGGCAACGACGAGATCCACGGCGACGACGGCAACGACACGCTCGACGGCGGCGACGGCGACGACACGATCCTCGGCGGCAACGGCAACGACACGATCGTCGAGAAGGGCTTCGGCGACGACAAGCTGCTCGACGGCGGGCCCGGCGACGACACGATCCGCGGCGGGCGCGGGTCCGACCACCTGATCTCCGGCGGCGACGGCAACGACCAGCTCTTCGGCGAGTCGGGCTCCGAGCGGATCATGGGCGGCCCGGGCAACGACCTCATCGACGGCGGCGCGGCAGGCGACCGCCTGGAGGGTGACGAGGGCGACGACACGATCAAGGGCGACGCCGGCAACGACCACCTCTACGGCCGCGTGGGCAACGACACGCTCGACGGCGGCTCGGGCAACGACGAGCTGCAGGGCGAGGACGGCAACGACACGCTCGTCGGCGGCTCGGGCACCGACACGTTCGACGGTGGCTTGGGCGACGACACGATCCGCGCAGCCGACGGCGGGCCCGACACCGTCAACTGCGGCCCCGGCAACGACACGGTCTTCGTCGACGCCAACAGCGTCGACGTCCTGACCGACTGCGAGACCGTCAACGTGATCGCGCCCGAGCCGGACACCGACACGACGACGACCCAGACGATCCGCGGCACCCGCAACCCCGACGTGCTCAACGGCACGCCCGGCGACGACTCGATCTTCGGCCGCGGGGGCGCGGACAAGATCTTCGCGCTCGACGGCAACGACTACGTCGACGGCGACCGCGGCAACGACCAGCTGCACGGCGGACCGGGCCGCGACCTCATGGCCGGCCGGTTCGGCGACGACGTCATCTACGGCGACGAGGGCGATGACCGGATCACCGGCGACCGCGGGCGCGACCGGATCTTCGGCGGGCCCGGCAACGACGCGCTGTACGGCAACTTCGGCGACGACTCGATCGACGGCGGCACCGGCAACGACCGCATCAACGTCGTGCACGGCGGCGTCGACCGCGTCGTCTGCGGCCCCGGCAGGGACGTCGTCTTCGCCGACCCGCGCGACGTCGTGGCCCGCGATTGCGAGGACGTGCGGCGTTAGCCCGTCGGCGCCGCAGGGCACGTTCCGATGGACCGGATTTGAGCCGCGACCCGGCGTCCCTCATACTTCGCCGCTGCGGTCACGGGGAAGCCGCCGGAAAGGCGAGAGGGTCGATCTGATCCCGGCCCCGCTCGGCGGGCGGTCGCAATCGCCGCACGTCCTATGACCGGAGGAGTTCCAGCGTGATCCCCGCATCGCCGAAGTTCGGAGCACCGTTCGCGACGCTGGGCGCCACGTGCCTGCTCGCTCTCGTGCCCGTCGCGGCGCAGGCCGACCCGTACGCCGTCGACTTCTGCCGCCACCAGGACGGGACGCCCGCTGCCGCCTTCGGGACGCTCGCCGGCGTCACTGCCAACGAGTGCGGGATCGCCGGCGGGGCACTGCGCAAGCACATCGCGGCGAGCCCGGGCCCTCCCGTCGGGACGCACGAATACATCGGGCTGTCGGTCCCCGACGACAGGCCGAACATCCGCATCGAGCATCTCTTGACCGACTGGGAGGTGCCGGGGGCGACCAACACGATGTTCGCCTTCACGCCGATCTACGCCAGCGCGACCCCCGCTGCGCCTCTCCAGACCGAGGTCTTCAACGGCCAGCCGCCGATCAGGACGACTGTGGACGTGGCCCTGCCGGCTGGCACCCGGGCGGTGCAGTGGGACATGTACTGCGGCGGCGGTGCGGGAACGTGCTCCTTCACGCCGGACACCCCCGCGGGCACGGTGAGCGTGGTGAACGTCTACGGCACGCGGCTGACGCTCAACGAGGGCGTCGCCCCGACGGCGACCGTCACCGGCGGGTCACTCAGCGGAGCGGGCGCCAAGCGCGGGCAGATGAGCCTCGTCTTCGACGCGGCCGACACGGACTCGGGGGTGGCGAGCGGGTCGGTGACGCTCGACGGGACCGTGGTCGGATCGGCGAACGTCGCCTGTGTCTCCAACGACTGGTCGGTGTGCCCGCGCACGGACGCCGGACAGACCGTTACGGCCGACACGACGAAGGTGCCCGATGGCGACCACGTGCTCGCGCTCACCGTGCGCGACGCCGCGAACAACGCCGTCACCCAGTCGCTGGGGACGGTCACCGTGGCCAACGCCGCGACACCCGCCACCCTGCCAAACGGAGCCAACCCGTCGCGGCAGGCGAAGATCGGCGTGCGCTTCACGACGACGAAGCGGACCTCGCGGCGCCTGGGGTTCACCTCGAGCCCGACGATCAAGGGCCTGCTCGTCAACGAGTCCGCCCAGCCGATCACCGGCGCGACCGTCGCGGTGTTCGCCCACGAGCGCAGGTCGGGTGCGCGTTCGGTCCAGATCGCGACGACGCAGACCGGCGCCGATGGCGCATTCGCCTACCGGCTCCCGGGCGGGCCGTCGCGGACGATCACGTTCGCCTACACGGCCTTCGGCGGCGACCCCGCACCCGCGACGAGCGCCTCGCTCAAGACGACCGTGCGGGCGCAGGTGTCCGCGGCCATCTCGCCGCGATCGGTGCGGCCCGGCGGTCGCATCACGATGACCGGGCGCCTGCGACTGCTGCCGCGCAGGGGCGTCGACGTCAAGATCCAGGCGCGCCAGGGCCGCGCCTGGCGGTTGATCGACGGCGTCAGAACCGACGCCACCGGAAGGTTCCGCTGGCGCTATCACTTCGCGTCCAATCAGGCTCGCCGCACGTACCAGTTCCGGGCGCGGGTCTCGAGCCCGCTGTACCCGTTCGCCGCGGGCAACTCCAAGCCGGCGCGGGTGCGGGTCCGATGACATATCCAGGAGGAGTTGCGTGATCGCCATGAACATGAGGAGGATGTCCCGCGCGGCTCTCGTCGCGGCGACGCTGCTCGTAGCCGTGCCGGGGGCAGCTCGCGCCGACCAGTACATCGTCGACCACTGCCAGAGTCCCGACGGGACGCCGGGGGTGGCGTTCGCCTCCATCACCGGGCAGACGAGCGACAACTGCGCAGGGGTCGGCGGCGGGCTGCACCACCAGGAGGGGACCTCGCAGCTGCCGAACTCCGGCGACCACCGCGACATCGTGCTGGCGGTCCCGGCGGATCGGCCGAACATCCAGATCGAGCGGATGATCTCCGAGTTCTCGGCGCCCGCGGTGAGCACCAACCCCGGCGACGGCGCCGTGTTCCTGAACATGATCGACGGCGCCGGGACGCTGATCTACAACCAGCAGGTGGGGGCTGCCGGTGTGCGGCCGACACTCGACCTGCAGCTGCCGCCGCTCGACCGCTCGCTGACATGGCAGGTGCTGTGCGGCGGCGCGACCTGCCGGTTCCTCGACGGCAACATCCTCAACGTCTACAGGACCCGCCTGTACCTCAACGAGAGCGTGGCGCCGACCCTCACGGTGACCGGCGGAACACTGGCCGCCGCCGGTTCCAAGTCGGGCAGTCCGAGCCTGGTGTTCGACGCCAGCGACATTGACTCCGGCGTCGCGAGCGTCACCGTGTCGATCGATGCCACGGTCGTCGGACAGGCCGCCTATCCGTGCGCCCTCAGGGACTGGTCTGTCTGCAAGCGCGATCAGCTCGCCCAGGTCCTCCAGGTCGACACGACGAAGGTCCCCGACGGCAATCACGAGCTGTTCGTCGCGGTGCGCGACGCCGCCAACAACGTGCTGACGCGCTCGCTGGGGATCGTGACGATCGCCAACGGCGGCGGCCCGCCGGTTCCCAACGGCACGGCCGCCTCGCGGCTGGCCAAGATCGCGGCGCGCTTCACGACGACCAAGAAGACCTCCCGGCGTTTGGGCTTCACCTCCAGCCCGGCGATCTTGGGCGCGCTCGTCACCGAGACGGGCCAGCCCATCGCCGGCGCGACGGTCGCGGTGCTCGCGCGCCTGCGCCAGAGCGGTGCGCAGCCGGCCCAGATCGCGACCGTGACGACGCGGGCCGACGGCACCTTCTCCTACACGCTGCCCGGCGGCCCGTCGCGGACGGTCACCTTCGCCTACACGGCGTTCAGCGGCGATGCCAAGCCCGCCACCACGGCGAGCCTCAAGACGACGGTGCGGGCCATCGTGTCGGCCCGCATCTCGCCGCGCTCGGTGCGGGCCGGGAAGTCGATCACGCTGACCGGGCGGCTGCGGCTGCTGCCGCGCAGGGGCGTGGAGGTCAAGATCCAGGCGCGCCAGGGCAACAAGTGGCGCGGGATCGACGACGTCAGGACCAACGCCTCCGGGCGATTCCGGTGGCGTTACCACTTCCCCGCCAGCCAGGCCCGCCGCACCTACGCCTTCCGCGCGCGGGTCGTCAGCTCGAACTACCCGTTCGCGGCCACGAACTCCAAGCCGGCGCGGGTGCGCGTGCGCTGATCGGGTTCGCCGGGTCAGCGCCCGGCCGCGTGCCGGCGCGCCCAGCGCAGCGCCCCGTCGACCGACGTCAGCGTCGAGACCTCCGGGCGCGGCGGGCGGCGCACGATGACCACGGCCAGCCCGCGCTCGCGCGCGGCGTCGAGCTTGGCCTGCTCGGACTCGCCGCCGGTGTCCGTGGTCACCACGATCTGGATGCCGTGCTCGTCGAGCAGCGCGAGCTCGCCGGCGAGCGTGTGCGGGCCGCCGTCGAGCAGGAGCTCGTGGCCGGGGGGCGGCGGCGGCTGCGGGGGCTGCGCGCAGCGCACGAGAAACCAGGCGTCGTCGCGGTGCGCGAAGGCGTGCAGGCCCTCGCCGCCGGT
>JAXDFS010000334.1:0-3358 GCA_034665465.1 Solirubrobacteraceae bacterium | reverse complement strand
GGGGTAATGCCCGCCCAGCCCAGTGGCGGTGGTGCCTGCGGGCAAGGGAAGGCGGTCCCGGTCGAGCAAACAGTGGTGCAGCTCCAGCTGCCGATCGCGACAGCAGAAGACCCCGCGGGGTTCGCTCGCGAGGCGGTCCGGGACCGGTCCCGGGCAGGCCGAACGGGGGTGCCGAAGGCGATCGTCACCGAGGGGAACAGCCCGCTGGCGATGATGGAGGAGGTGGCTGATCGAGTTGATTCGGCGATGAAGAAGGTGGTCGCGAACAAGGGCGCCCCGGGGCCTGACGGGATGACCGTCGGTCAGCTGCGTGAGCAGTGGCCGACGATCGCGTCGAGGCTGCGCGCCGAGCTGCTGGCAGGGAGCTATCGCCCCGGCGGGATTCGCCGGGCGATGATTCCCAAGGCCGACGGTGGGCAGCGCGCGCTGGGGATCCCCACGGTCACGTCGTACCGCATCGTCGTCCGGCGAGTCTTTGGGTTCGTTGGTGGTGACGCACCCGTTTCATCCGCTTGTTGGTGAGCGGCTGGTGGTCCTGTTCGAGCGTCGGTCGCCGGGCGGGCGGCTGTGCGTGTGCGAGGGCGGCGCGCTGGGCAGTGTGGCGCTGCCCGAGGACGCGACCGATCGTGGCCCGGAGCCCGCGGCGGGTCCGTTGACCATCGAGGTGCTGGCCGATCTTGCCGTGCTGGTGGCCGCGATCGGCGAATCGCGCGTCGGTGGGAAGGAATGATGTGCTTGTGCTCGAACACAGCACAAGAGATGAGTGGCCGGGGTCTCAGCGGCGAGACGGTGCAGGCGCTGCTGGCCAGGCGCGGGCTGCTGGCCAGCGGGTTGGCCGATCCGCAGCTGACGCTGCCGGGCGTGCTGCGCCGCCAGCGCCGGCGCTGCGGTCGGGCGGGGTGTCGCTGCGCGCGCGGCGAGTTGCACGGCCCGTATCTGTACCTGGTGCTCGGCGACGCGGGGCGCGGCCGCGCGATGTATGTGCCGGCGCCGCTGGCGGACGCCGTCGGCGAGCGGGTGGCTGTGACGGCGGGCAATCGGGCGGCGGTGGCGGAGATCGCGGCGATCAATGTGGAGCTGCTGGCGCGGCGGGCGTTGGGGTGAACGGGCGTGGAGCTCGGGGACGCGGTCGCGGCGTTGGCGAACATGCTCGAGGCGGCGGTGGCCGCTGGAGCGGGAGGGGAAGGCGATGACGGGTTCAGAGCAGAAGATCACGCGAGCGCATCGCGAGCGCCTGGCGTTGATCTATGTGCGCCAGTCGACGCTGGCGCAGGTGCGCGAGCACACCGAGTCGACCGAGCGTCAGTACGCGCTGGCCGGCGAAGCCGGCCGGCTCGGGTGGGAGTCAGAGCGGGTCGTCGTGATCGACTGCGATCTCGGCGTGTCAGGCCGCACGGCGGCGGCGCGGGCCGGGTTCACCGATCTGGTGGCCCGGGTGTGCATGGGCCAGGCCGGCGCGGTCTTCGGGCTGGAGGTGTCGCGGCTGGCGCGCTCGAGCGCGGATCTGCAGCGGCTGTTGGAGCTGTGCAGCGTGACCGACACGCTGATCATCGACGGCGATGGCGTCTATGACCTACGCGACTTCAACGACCGGATGCTGGTGGGCCTGAAGGGCACGATGTCTGAGGCCGAGTTGCACATCCTCGCCGGGCGGCTGCAGGGCGCCAAGCGCGCCGCCGCGCAGCGCGGCGAGTTGCGCTTCCCGCTCCCGGTCGGCTACGTCTACGACGACGACGGCGAGACCGTGATGGATCCCGACGACGAGGTCCAAGCGGCCGTCGCCGACCTGTTCGCCGCGTTCGCGCAGGCCGGCTCCGCGTACGGCGTCGTCGCCGCCTTCCAGGACCGCCGGTTCCCCAAGCGCGCCTACGGCGGCGCGTGGGCCGGGCAGCTGCGCTGGGCGCGCCTGACGCACAGCCGCGTGCTCGGCGTGCTCGCCAATCCGGCCTACGCCGGCGCCTACGTGTTCGGGCGCTACCGCTCGCGCCGCGTCGTCGCGCCCGACGCCACGATCACGACCAAGACGGTCGAGCTGCCGCGCGCCGAGTGGCCGGTCCTGATCCTCGATCACCACCCCGGCTACATCAGCTGGGACGCCTACCTGGCCAACGAGCAGCGCCGGGCTGCCAACGACACGCGCCGCGGGCAGCGTCCGCCGCGCGAGAGCGCTGCTTTGTGCCAGGGAGTCGTGCAGTGCGGCAGTTGCGGGCGCGGCATGTCGACGCTGCACCGCGCCGAGGGCAGCTACTACGACTGCTCGCGCTCCCGCGCCGATCACGTCAACACGCCCGGCTGCCGCTCGGTCACCGCGCGCGTGGTCGACGAGCTCGTCGCCGCGCGGGCGCAGACGGCGCTCGGGCCCGAGCAGCTCGCGCTCGCGCTGCAGGCCGCCGACCAGGTCGCCGATCGCCGCACGCGCGCGACCCGCGCGCTGGCGCTACGCGTCGAGCGCGCCCGCTACGACACCGTGCGGGCCGAGCGCGCATTCGATCAGTGCGACCCCGACAACCGGCTCGTCGCGCGCAACCTCGAGCGCCGCTGGGAAACCAAGCTCGCCGAGCTCGAGCAGGCCGAGACCGAACTCGCCGAGCAACAGGCACAACAGCGGCCCGAACCATCGCGCGACACGCTGCAGACGCTCGCGCGTGACGTCCCCGCCCTCTGGGCGGCACCGACAACCAGCGACAAGGACCGCAAGCGGCTGCTGCGCGCGCTGATCGCCGACGTCACGATCACCAGCGTCCCCGACAGCCGCGAGCTGCGCGTCGGCATCCGCTGGCGCTCCGGCGCCAGCGAGCAGCACACCACCCAGCGCCCCACCCCGTCCGGGCCCGCGCGCCGCACCCCCAGCGAGGCGATCGAGCTGATCGCCACGCTCGGCCCCACCCACACCGACCACCAGCTCGTCGCCGCGCTCGCCGATGCCGGCCTGCGCACCGGCGTCGGGCGCCCCTTCGACCCGGCGGCCGTCGCCTGGGTCCGCCACGCCCACGACATCCCCACCCCGCCCCGGCTCGTGCTCGCCGCCGACGAGCTCACCGTCACACAGGTCGCCGAGCGCCTCGCCGTCAGCGACGGCGCCGTCTACTACTGGATCAGCCACGGACAGCTCGACGCCCGCCGCGGCCCCGGCAACCGCCTCCTCATCCCCTTCGGCCCCGACATCGAACGCGCCTGCCGCGACCGCATCGCCGCCTCCGCCCACATCCCAACCCCAACCCAAGAACTGGCTGCATGAGGAGCGCACTATGAGAGCACCGTCCCGACGATCAAAGACCGGGTCGTTCAGATGGCCCTCAAGCTCGTCCTGGAGCCGATCTTCGAGAGCGGCTTCTACCCGTCCTCCTACGGCTACCGG
>JAXDFS010000333.1:0-10861 GCA_034665465.1 Solirubrobacteraceae bacterium | reverse complement strand
CCAGGTCGTCGCCCAGGAAGTGCGCGATCACATCATCGACACCGTCGGTGAGATCGGCGGGCACTTCGGGGCCAACCTCGGGACGTGCGAAATCGCCGTCGCGCTGCACTCGCTGCTCGACTCGCCGCGGGACAAGATCCTCTGGGACGTCGGACACCAGGCGTATCCGCACAAGATCCTCACCGGCCGGCGCGACCAGCTGCCGACCATCCGCAAGTACGACGGCCTAGCCCCGTTCTGCTCGATCAACGAGTCCGAGCACGACATCATGGGCGCCGGCCATGCCTCGACCTCGATCGGCTACGCGGTCGGCCTGAAGGAGGGCATGAAGCGCATGGGCGCGCCCGACAGCGGCAAGGTCGTCGCGGTCATCGGCGACGGCGCGATGACCGGCGGCGTCGCCTTCGAGGCGATCCACCAGGCCGGTGGGGCGGGCACGCCGAACGTCGTCGTGCTCAACGACAACGGCATGTCGATCGCGCCGAACGTCGGCGCGCTGTCGCGCTACTTCAACCGCGTGCGCCTGAACCCGAAGCTCTGGCACACGCGCGAGACCGTCGAGGGCCGCCTGAGCGAGCTGCCCGGCGTCGGCCCGCACATCGAGCGCTTCGGGCCGCAGCTGAAGGAGTCGATCAAGGCCTTCTGGGCGCCGGGCCTGCTGTGGGAGGAGCTCGGCTGGGCCTACACCGGCGTCGTCGACGGCCACGACATCCACGCCCTGCGGATCGCCCTGCGCAGCGCCTTCGCCGCCCAGCGCCCCGTCGTCGTGCACATCGCGACCGTCAAGGGCAAGGGCTTCGCGCCGGCCGAGGACGGCGGCCAGGAGGGCCAGGAGCGCTGGCACGCGGCCAAGCCGAAGTCGATCCGTCACGGCGTCGCGATCCCGACCGCGCGCGTGGACCCGGCCGCCCCGACGCGCCCGCCGCAGTACACGGCCGTCTTCGGCAACGCGCTCGTCGACGAGTGCCACCGCGACGAGCGCGTCGTCGGGATCACGGCCGCGATGAACACCGGCACGGGCCTGGACATCCTCCAGAAGGCGATGCCCGAGCGCTACTTCGACGTCGGCATCGCCGAGCAGCAGGCGGTGCTGTTCGCGGCCGGCCTCGCGCTCGAGGGCGTCAAGCCGGTCGCCGCGATCTACTCGACCTTCCTGCAGCGCGCCTTCGACCAGATCGTCCACGACGTCTGCCTGCAGCGCCTGAACGTCGTGTTCGCCCTCGATCGCGCCGGCCTGGTCGGCGACGACGGGCCGACGCATCACGGCGTCTTCGACATCGCCTACCTGCGCCCGCTGCCGAACATCGTGATGATGGCGCCGCGCGACGAGGCGATGCTCGTCCACATGCTGCGCACCGCGCTGCTCTACGACGACGGGCCGGTCGCGCTGCGCTACCCGCGCGGGGAGGGCCTCGGGGTCGCGCTGCCGGTGCGCCCGCAGGCGATCGAGATCGGCACCGGCGAGATCCTGCGCGAGGGCGACGGCAAGGTGGCGATCGTCGGCTACGGCAGCGGGGTCGCCAAGGCGCTCGAGGCCGCGGTGATCCTCGCCGACGGCGGCATCGAGGTCACGGTCGCCGACGCGCGCTTCGCCAAGCCGGTCGACGCTCCGCTGATGGCCGAGCTCGCCGCCGAGCACGAGCTGCTCGTGACCGTCGAGGAGGGAGTGCTCGCCGGCGGCTTCGGCAGCGCCGTGTGGGAGACGCTCGAGGAGATCGGCGTCCACGGCGCGCGGATCCTGCGCATCGGGCTGCCCGATCGCTTCGTCACCCACGGCAACGCGCCGCTCCTGCACGCCGAGGTCGGCTTCACGGGCCGGCGGATCGCGGAGCGCATCGAGGCCGCGGTCGCCGAGCGGGCGATCGCTGGGACGTAGCGGTTTCGCGCGGCCGGCCGCCCGCCCGCCGGTCTCGAGCCGGAAAACGAAACGGCCCGCCGGGAGGACGGGCCGCTTCAGGGAGGAGAGACACTGCTATGTGGTTGTGTGCTGCGAGGGCGCGGTGGCGGGACTTCTCGGGCGGCCTTCGGTGTGAAGGCCTGCTGCCGCGCTGGTTGAAGTGTCCTGGCTGGCCAGCCAGTCATGCGTGAGAGGGGTCACACAACCGGCCGGGGGGTACCGTTGCCGCGTGGCCCGCGTGCGCCTTGACACACTCCTGGCCGAACGGGGCATGTTCGAGTCGCGCTCGCGCGCGGCGGCGTCCGTGATGGCGGGCGAGGTGCGCGTCGGCGGCGACGGCGCGCGCGCCCAGAAGCCGGGGCAGATGGTCGAGGCCGACATCGCCCTGGCGGTCGACGAGCGGCCGCGGTTCGTCTCGCGCGGCGGCGTCAAGCTCGCAAACGCCCTCGCCGGGTTCGGCCTGGATCCGGCCGGGCGCCACGCCCTCGACGTCGGCGCGTCGACCGGCGGCTTCACCGACTGCCTGCTGCAGGCCGGGGCCGAGCACGTCGTCGCGGTCGACGTCGCGTACGGCGAGCTGGCCTGGAGCCTGCGCAACGACCCGCGCGTGACCGTGCTCGAGCGGGTCAACGCCCGCGCCCTCGCAGCGGCCGACCTGCCATACGCGCCCGATCTCGTCGTGATCGACCTGTCGTTCATCTCGATCGCGAAGGTCCTGCCGGCCGTGCTGGCGTGCGCCGCCGAGCGCTTCGACGTCCTGGCGATGGTCAAGCCGCAGTTCGAGGTGGGCAAGGGGCGCGTCGGCAAGGGCGGCGTCGTGCGCGATCCGGCGCTGCGGCGGGAGGTGCTCGTGTCGGTCGCCACGGCCGGTCGCGATCTCGGAGCCAGCGTGCTCGGCTTCGCCTCGTCGGGCCTGCCCGGGCCCAAGGGCAACCGCGAGAGCTTCGCCTGGCTCGCCGAGGGCGGCCGCGACGGCGCGCTGGACGACCTGGAGGCGGCCGCGTGCAAGGTGGAGCCGCTGTGACCTGCGTACGGGCGGTGGCGGTCCTCAGTCACAACCGGCTCGCGCAGACCGCGCCGATGCTCGAGCGGCTCCTCGATGCCGCGCGCGAGAGCGGGGTGCAGCTGCATTTCGACACCGCCGAGACGGAGAAGCTCGGCCTTCGGGGCGACGCGACGGTGGTCGTGAACTCGGAGGACTCCGCCGACGTCGATCTCTGCCTCGCGCTCGGCGGCGACGGCACGATCCTCAAGGGCCTGCGCCGCTACTGCGGCTCGGCGGTCGCGGTCTTCGGCGTCAACTTCGGAGAGGTCGGCTTCCTCGCGACCCTCGAGCCCGAGGACCTCGAGGAGTTCGGCTTCGAGCGCCTGTTCGCGTGCGACTTCGACGTCCTGCGCCTGCCGGCGATAGCGATGCAGACCGGCAACGGCATCCGCAAGGCGTTCAACGACGTCTCGGTGCACCGCAAGGTCGGCGGCCGCGTCGCGCAGCTGGCCTACGGCGTGGAGGGCCAGGAGGTCGGCTCGGTGCGCTGCGACGGGCTCGTCATCTGCACGCCGGCGGGCTCGACGGGCTACAACCTGGCCAACGGCGGGCCGGTGCTGGCCTGGGGCGTGGAGGGCTTCGGCGTCTCGTTCATCGCCCCGCACTCGCTGACGGCGCGGGCGCTGGTGGTGGCGCCGGGCGACACGCTGAGCGTCTCCAACCACGGCCGCGAGGCGGTCGACGTCTCGCTCGACGGCCGTCCCGTCTGCGAGATCTCGCCGGGCGAGGAGCTGCTGGCGCGCTTCGAGCCCGACGCCGCTCGGCTCGCCCAGATGCCGGGCGCGTCGTTCTACCGCCGGCTGCGCGCGAAGTTCGGCCGGCTGTCGTCGTAGGGAGGCGGGCCACCCGTCACAAATCACCCGCACTTCGTCACGAACGACGCGCAGAACCCCCGGATCCGTCGGGCGCCGCTGCTACACCGTGACGATGCTCACCGAGCTGCGTGTGGAGAACCTCCTGCTGATCGAGTGCGCCCAGCTGCGCCTCGCGCCGGGCCTGAACGTCCTGACGGGCGAGACCGGCGCGGGCAAGACCGTGCTCGCGCACGCGCTGGACCTGCTGCTCGGTGGCCGCGCGAAGCCGGCGATCGTGCGCCCGGGGGCCGCGGAGGCCTACGTGGAGGGCAGCTTCGACCTGACCGACGCGCTGCGAGCCGAGCTGGGTGAGCGCCTGCCCGCGGGCGCCGAGGAGCTCGTGCTCGCCCGACGGATCGGGGCCGACGGGCGCACGCGCGCGCTCGTCAACGGCCGCGCGGCGACCGTTGCCGACCTGCGCGAGCTCGCAGAGCCGCTCATCACCTTCTACGGCCAGCACGAGCACCGGCGGCTCACGCTGGCGGCCGAGCAGCTCGAGATCCTCGACGCCTTCTGCGGCACCGCGCAGCTCGCCCGCCGAGAGAAGGTCGCCGCCGCGCATGCGGTCGCGCGCGCGGCCGACCGGGCGCTCGCCGACCTGCACGAGCTCGCGGGAGCCCGTGAGCGCGAGCTGGACCTGCTCGACTACGAGCTTGCCGAGATCGACGCCGCCGATCCGAGCGAGGAGGAGGCGGCCGCGCTCGCGGCCGAGCGCGAGCGCCTGCGCCACGTCGAGACCCTGAGCGGCGCCGCCCTCGGGGCCGCCGCGGCCGCGGCCGCCGACGACGGAGGCGTCGAGAGCCTGCTCGCGGCCGCGGGACGGGGCCTCAACGCGGCCGAGGGCATCGATTCCGCTCTCGACGAGCTCGCCGAGCGCTGGCGCGGCGTGGCGCTGGAGGTGAGCGAGCTGGGCCGCGAGCTGCGCGACTACGCCGAGGCGCTCGACGCCGAGCCCGGCCGCCT
This sequence comes from Solirubrobacteraceae bacterium, assembly GCA_034665465.1. Classification (GTDB taxonomy): domain Bacteria; phylum Actinomycetota; class Thermoleophilia; order Solirubrobacterales; family Solirubrobacteraceae; genus CADCVQ01. The sequence continues at coordinate 6,102 of JAXDFS010000333.1, read as the reverse complement.
GGACGCCGTCGAGGAGCGCCTCTCGGTCCTCGGGCGCCTGCAGCGCAAGCACGGCGGCTCGATCGCCGGCGTCCTCGCGCACGCGCAGCTGTGCCGCGCGCGGCGCGAGGAGCTCACGCGCGCGGAGGTCGCGATCGAGGAGGCGGTGGCGCGCCGCGCCGAGGCGCAGGCGCAGCTGCAACTGGGCAGCACGGCGCTGCGAAAGGCGCGCGCGGCGGCGGCGCCGAAGCTCGCCGCGGCCGTTCGGCGGCGGCTGGACGAGCTGGCGATGAAGGGCGCATCGTTCGAGATCGAGCTGCGCGAGCGCGAGCCCGGCCCGTCGGGCGCGGACGCCGTGGAGTTCCTCATCGCGCCCAACCCGGGAGTGCCGGCGGGGCCGCTGCGCGACACGGCGTCCGGCGGCGAGCTGTCGCGGGTCATGCTCGCGCTCATGGGCGTCGCCGCGGGGGCGCCCGGCGCCAGAGGGCGGACGCTCGTGTTCGACGAGGTCGATGCCGGGATCGGCGGGCAGACCGCCCACGCCGTCGGCGACGCGCTGCGCGACCTGTCGGCCGGGCGCCAGGTCATCTGCATCACCCACCTGCCGCAGGTCGCCTCGCTGGCCGAGCGCCACTTCTCCATCGCCAAGGACGGCTCGACCACGCCCGCCCGCACGACGGTGAGCCGGCTGCAGGGCGCCGAGGTGGTCTCCGAGCTCGCGCGGATGCTCGGGGCCGGCGGCGACGGCGACGGGGCCGCCCGGCGCCACGCGGAGGAGCTGGTGCGGGTGGCGTGAGGCGGCTGCTCAGACCTTCGGCGCGGGCTTCGCGGGCTCCGGCGGCTGCTGGCGCAGCGCGTCGTCGTCGCGGTTCCAGACCGTCTGCTGCTGGAAGGGGATCTCGATGCCCTCGGCGTCGAAGGTCTCCTTCAGGCGCTGGCGCAGCTCGCGGCTGACGTCGTACTGATCGCTGGGCCGCGTCTTGACGACGAGCCGGATGACGACCGAATGCGGGCCGAGGCTCTCCACGCCCCACACCTCGGGCTCCTCGAGGATGTCGTCGCGCTCCTTCCACAGCTCGTCGGCGACGCGCTGGATGACGGCCTTGGCGTGGTCGATGTCGGTGTCGTAGGAGACGTCGATGTCCAGCAGCGCGCGCGACCAGTGCTGGCTCTTGTTGCCCACGCGCCGGATGTCGCCGTTGGGGACGTGCCAGACGGTGCCGTCGACCGAGCGCAGGCGCGTGGTGCGCAGCGAGACGGCCTCGACGGTGCCGGAGGTCTGCGTGTCGAGGTCGACGATGTCGCCTACGCCGAACTGGTCCTCGACGAGGATGAAGAACCCCGACAGGAAGTCCCTGACCAGCGCCTGGGACCCGAAGCCGATGGCGACGCCCAGGATGCCCGCGCCGGCCAGCAGCGGCCCGAGGTTCAGCCCGACCTCGCCGAGGACGAGGAAGCCCGCGATCGTGAAGATCGCGACGGTCGCGATGCTGCGCAGGACGCTCGTCAGCGCGTTGATGCGCTGCTCGGCGCGCAGGCTGGTGACCTCGGTCTCCAGCAGCGCGTTGGGGGTGCGCCGGCGCACCGCCCCGATGCGCTCGCGCACCGCGCCGGAGTGCAGCGTGCGCAAAAAGCGCTTGACCGCCCGCCCGATGATGCGGTTGACGATCAGGGCGACCAGGACGATCACGAGGATCGTCAGCGGCTTGCCGATCATGAAGTCTGCGATCTCGGCGAGCGAGCGGTTGTCCGTGCGGTTGAGGACCTCGCGGCAGAAGAAGCCGGGGGGGTCCCCGCAGACGGTGACAAGCCGGTGGTCCGAGACCGCTGCGAGCGGTGCGAGCACGACGCCGGACACGCTAACAGACCCCCGCCGACGGCCCCGAAGCCGCCGCCGGAGACTCTTCGCATGCCGTTAACCGCCCCATCTACACACCGGCGATGGCCATCGCCGTCGCCAGGGAGGTCTCTGGGCCCGCACGCCTGGGCCGCCGGACCAAGCGCCTCGTCAAGACGCTCGAGCCCGGCGCGATCGCCGTCCTGGACCATCGCGACCTCGATCGCGTGTCCGCCGAGGATCTCATCGCGGCCGGGGTCGTCGCCGTCTGCAACTGCAGCCCGTCATCGACCGGCGCCTACCCGAACATGGGCCCGCTGCTGCTCGTGCAGGCCGGCATCCACCTCGTCGACCTGTCCGACGACCTGCTCTTCAAGCGCGTGAAGGACGGCGAGAAGCTCACGGTGCGCGGCGGCGACGTGCTGCGCGGCGACAAGGTGCTCGCCCACGGCGAGGTCCAGGAGCCCGAGACCGTGCGCGCCGCCACCGACGAGCGCCGCCGCGAGATCGGCGACGCGCTGGAGGCCTTCGCCCAGAACACGATCGAGCACATGCTCGAGGAGCGCGAGCTGCTCTCCGGGCGCATCGAGCTGCCGCGCTTCGACACCGACTTCCGCGACCGGCCGGCGCTCATCGTCGTGCGCGGCGTCGACCACCAGAAGGACCTGCGCGCGCTGCGCCCCTACATCCGCGACGTCAAGCCGGTGCTGCTCGCCGTCGACGGCGGCGCCAACGCGATCCTCGCCGAGGGCTTCAAGCCGAGCATGATCGTCGGCGACATGGACTCCGCGACCGAGGAGGCGCTGCGCTGCGGCGCCGAGCTCGTCGTCCACGCCTACCCGGACGGCCGCGCGCCCGGACGCGACCACCTCGAGAGCCTCGGGCTGCCCTTCAAGCTCGTCCCCGCGCCGGGCACGAGCCAGGACGTCGCGATGCTGATCGCCGCCGAGAAGGGCGCGCAGCTGATCGTGTCGGTGGGCTCGCAGTTCAACCTCGTGGAGTTCCTCGACAAGAACCGCCGCGGGATGGCGTCGACCTTCCTCACGCGCCTGCGCCTGGGCGAGATCCTCGTCGACGCCAAGGGCGTGAGCCGCCTGTATCGCCCCCAGCCGGGCGTCTGGCCGCTCGTGTTCGTCGCCTTCGCCGGCCTGCTGTGCCTCGTGGCGATCATCGCGCTGACGCCCGCGCTGCGCGACGTCGCCGATCTGCTGTGGCTCAAGCTCGAGGTCGTACTCGGGCTCGAATAGCCGCCGATGTTCGACGTCCGCTACCACGCGCTGTCACTCGCGGCGATCTTCATCGCGCTCGTCGTCGGGCTGCTGCTGGGCGTCGCGATCGGCGACAAGGAGCTCGTCTCCTCGGCGCGCAACGACGTGCGCAACTCGCTGCGCCACGAGGTCGTCCAGGCCAACAACCAGCGCGACGAGGCGCGCCAGCAGGTCGCCGAGCAGCAGCAGTTCGCCGATGCCGCCTTCCCGATCCTCACCGCCAACCACCTGAGCGGGCGCAGGATCGGCCTGGTCCTGCTCGGCACCGACAAGGACGCGCCCGGCTTCGTCGACAAGGCGCTGGGGCCGTCGGGGGCCGACATCAAGGTCGTCGCCGTCGTGCGCGACAGCGTCGACCTCGAGCAGCTGTCGGCCCGCGCGAGCGGCACGCGCTACGCCGACCTCGCCCGCAACCCGGACCTGCTCGGCGACTACGCCAAGCGGATCGGCATCCAGATCGTCACCGGCGGCCAGCTCGTCGCGAACTCGCGCAGCGCGCTCATGAGCTCGTTGAGCGGCAAGCTCGGCGGCCTCGACGGAGTCGTCCTGCGCCGCTCGACCGACAAGCCGCCGGCCGACAAGCAGGCGGCCGACCAGCTCGACAAGCTCGAGGACGGCATCGCGCGCGGGCTCGTCTCGACCGGCGTCAACGTCGTCGGCATCGAGGAGCGCGACAGCGACCCCTCGTACGTCGGCTGGTACCGCGACCGCGACATGTCCAGCGTCGACAACGTCGACGAGTCCGCCGGGCAGGCCGCGCTGGTCTTCACGCTCGGCGGCTCCGACGGCGCGTTCGGGCGCCGTGGCAGCGCGCAGGCGCTGTTGCCGCCGGTCGTGGGGCGCATCCCCGGCCCCTGAGCAGGCCGCCCGTCCGCCCGCCTCGCTAGGTTGCTGACCGGTGCACGCCCTGCCGTTCGTCCTCTCGCTGCTCGCCGCCCTCGCCCTGACGCCGATGGTGCTGGCGCGGCTCTCCGAATCGGGCCTGAAGCGCGAGAACTACCGCGGCCGGCATCTGCCCGTCCCGCTCGGCGTCGCGATCGTCCCGGCCGCGCTCGTCGCGCTCGTCGTCCTCGCGCTGCTCTCGCGCCTGGGCGACGTGGACGTCTACCCGGACAACTTCGGGCTCGTGCTGCTGTTCGTGCCCGGCGTCGCGCTGCTGGGCCTGATCGACGACGTGCTCTCGGGTGACTCGCGCGGCTGGCGCGGCCACGGGACCGACGTCCTCAAGGGGGGCTTCTCGACCGGTGCGCTGAAGGCGATCGGCACGCTCGGCCTCGCGCTGCTCGTCGCCTCCTCGCTGCCCGGCTCGAAGTCGGAGTTCCTGCTCGCGGCCGCGGTGCTCGTGCTCGCCACGAACGTCTTCAACCTGCTCGACCTGCGTCCCGGGCGCTCCGTGAAGGCCTTCGTGCTGCTCGGGATCGGCCTGACGATCGCGACGCAGAACACCGAGGCGCTGGCCGCGCTGGGCATCTTCGCCGGGCCGGTGATCGTCGCGGGCTGGTTCGACCTGCGCGAGCGGGCGATGCTCGGGGACGCCGGATCCAACGTGATCGGGGCGCTCGCCGGGCTGTGGATGGTGCTCACGCTCGACACCGACGGGCAGCTGATCGCGCTCGTCGTGCTGCTCGCGCTGAACATCTTCGGGGAGTTTCGGTCAATTTCGAACATCATCGAGAAGGTTCCGGGCCTGCGGCACCTAGACTCGATCGGGAGGCCCTCGTGACCCAAGCGCGCCCAAAGACCCGCTACATCTTCATCACCGGTGGCGTCGTCTCCTCGCTGGGCAAGGGCATCGCCGCCGCGTCGATCGGGCGGCTGCTCGTCGCGCGCGGGCTGACGGTCGCACTGCAGAAGTTCGATCCGTACATCAACGTCGACCCTGGCACGATGTCGCCCTACCAGCACGGCGAGGTCTTCGTGACCGAGGACGGCGCCGAGACCGACCTCGATCTCGGCCACTACGAGCGCTACACAGACGCCAACACCTCGCGCGCGTCCAACGTGCCCGCCGGCGGGATCTACAACTCCGTCATCCGCCGCGAGCGCCGCGGCGACTACCTCGGCGGCACGGTGCAGGTCGTCCCGCACATCACCGACGAGATCAAGCAGCGCGTGAAGCTGCTGGCCGAGTCCCAGGACGTCGACATCGTCATCACCGAGATCGGCGGCACGGTCGGCGACATCGAGTCGCTGCCGTTCCTCGAGGCGATCCGCCAGTTCCCGGTCGACGTGGGCCGGCGCTCGTGCATGTTCATCCACCTCACGCTCGTGCCCTACATCGGCCACGCCGGCGAGCTGAAGACCAAGCCGACGCAGCACTCCGTCAACGAGCTGCGCCGGATCGGCATCCAGCCCGACATGGTCCTCTGCCGCTCCGAGAGCGAGCTGGGCACCGACATCCGCAAGAAGATCGCCCTCTTCGCGTCGCTGCCGGTCGAGGCCGTCGTCAGCGCCAAGGACGTCGACAACATCTACAAGGTGCCGCTGTGGTTCGCCGAGGAGGGTGTCGACGACCTCATCTGCGAGCACTTCGACTTCGACGTCCCGCAGCCCGACCTCCACGAGTGGGCCGAGATCACACGGCGCGCGAGCGAGGCGACCGACACCGTGAAGATCGCCCTCGTCGGCAAGTACGTCGCCCTGCAGGACGCCTACCTGTCGGTCTCCGAGGCGCTGCGCCACGCCGGCTTTCACCACGACACGCGCGTCGAGGTCGACTGGGTCGACTCCGAGTCGCTCGACAGCGACGCTGCCGCGCTCGAGCGCCTGGGCGGCGCCGACGGGATCCTGATCCCCGGCGGCTTCGGCGGGCGCGGGATCGAGGGCAAGATCCGTGCGGCGAGGGTCGCGCGCGAGCAGCGCATCCCATATCTGGGCGTCTGCCTGGGCATGCAGATCGCGGTGATGGAGTTCGCCCGCCACGTCGCCGGGATGGACGGCGCGAACTCGACCGAGTTCGACCCCGAGACGCCGCACCCGGTCATCGACCTGCTGCCCGAGCAGAAGGAGGTCACCGAC
>JAXDFS010000332.1:0-7892 GCA_034665465.1 Solirubrobacteraceae bacterium | reverse complement strand
CGAGCTGCCCGAGTCGAGGGCGCTCGGCGCGGCGCTGCTCGCGGGGGTCGGCGTCGGCGCGTGGTCGCAGCAGGACGTCGCGAGCCGGGAGGGCGTGGGCGCGCGCTTCGAGCCGCGGATGGGCGAGGACGAGCGCGCGGCGCTCGTCGGCGACTGGCGGCGCGCCGTGCAGGTGGCCCGCGGGTTTGCGCGCGGGTAAGGTGCAGTCATGGCCAGGCTGAGGCGCTCCGAGCAGTTCGCGGCGGTCACCGAGCAGTCCCATCTGGACCCGCGCCCGGCCGAGTTCTTCGCCCCCTTCCACGAGCGCTCGCGCACCCGCGACCCCGACGCCGCGTACGAGGCGGTGCGCATCCTGACGACGCTCTGGGCCTTCGCGTTCTTCCGCGCGCGCTCGATCTCCAGCGACAAGGTCCCCCAGAGCGGGCCGGTGATCTTCGCGCCCAACCACGGCTCGTTCATGGACCACTTCCTGCTCGGCGCGTTCACGAGCCGCAAGGTCCAGTTCATGGCCAAGTCGCAGCTCTTCCAGCCGCCCGCGCAGTGGGTCTACTCGCACGGCGGCGTCTTCCCGCTGCGCCGCGGCCACCGCGACGAGGAGCCGTTCATCACGGCCCTCGCGATCCTCGAGCGCGGCGGCACCGTGGCGATGTACTGCGAGGGCACGCGCTCGAAGGACGGCAAGCTCGCCGCGCGTCCGAAGCCCGGTATCGGCCGGCTCGCGCTCGAGAGCGGCGCCCCGATCGTCCCCGTCGCGATCTACGGCTCCTCGAAGGTGCGCAACTGGCGCAAGGGCGAGTTCCCGAAGGTCACCGTCCAGTACGGCGACCCGATTCGCTGGGAGCAGGTGCACGAGCCCACGCGCGACCAGCAGATGACCGTCGCCGAGGAGATCTTCGGCGAGATCAAGGTCCTCTACACCGGCCTGGAGACGCTCGGGCGCAAGGGCGTGCTGCAGCGCGTGCGCGAGCAGCGCCGCCTCGAGCGGGCCGGCAAGAACCACACCGCCACGGCGTAGGGGCTCAGGCCACCGGCACGCGCGGACGCGGTTCGGCGAGCGCGGGCGCCACAGCCTCGCCGTCGCCGGAGCGGCGCTCGAGCATCCGCGTCTCGCGCGGCAGCTGCCCGAGCGCCAGCGCCACGAACGCGACCGCCGCGCCGCCGAGCAGGACGTTCGCCGCCCCGAGCGCGTCCGCCGCCGGTCCGGCCAGGATGAAGCCGAGCGGCAGCAGACCGAGCGAGACCATCCAGTCATACGACGTCACGCGCGAGAGCTTGTCGGGCGGGACGCGCTCGGCGAGGGCCGTCAGCCACCAGACGTCGAAGAGCGCCACGCCGGCGCCGCTCACCGCGATCGCGGGCACGACCACGGGCAGCGGGAGGCCGGCCGCGTAGAGCCCGATCGACAGCGGCCAGAGCAGGATGAGCCGCATCGCCTGACGCATCGGGTAGCGCGGGCGCCAGCGGATGCCCGCGAGCGCACCGACGACCATGCCCGCGCCGAACGCCGCCGACAGCACGCCGTAGACCCCGATCCTGCCGTACTGCTCGCGCGCAACGATCGGGCCGAGCACGAACCACGGCGCGAGCGCGAAGAAGATCGCGACGCAGAAGGTGGCGAGCGTCGCCCAGATCCAGGCTCGCGAGCGGACCTCCGCGAAGCCGGCGCGGACGTCCTCCCAGATGCTCGCGGCCGCCTGCTCGGGCCCGAGCTCCATGCGCCGGCGCGGCTGCACGCGGATGAGCAGCGCGGCGCTGACGAGGAACGTCAGCGCGTCCAGGCCGAAGGCCGCGGCCGGGCTGACGCCGAGCACGAGCGCCGTCGCCAGCGCGGGCCCCGCGAACTCCGCGACGTTGTTCGTCGTCGCCATGACGGCGCTGGCCTCTTGGATCTCGTCCTCGGGCACCGTCTGGGGGATCAGGCCGGTCGCCGCCGGGCGAAAGAACGCCTCCGCGGTGCCGAACAGCATCCCGATCACGGCGATGTGCCAGATGCGCACCTCGCCGCTGACGATCAGCAGCGCCAGCAGGGCGTGCAGCGCGAAGCGCACGAGATCGGTGGCGACGACGACGCGGTGACGCGCCAGCCGGTCGGCGAAGACGCCGCCGACGAGCAGGAAGGCGATCAGCGGCAGGCTGTAGGCGGCCAGCACGATGCCGAGGTCGGTGGCGTCGCCGGTGAGATCGACGATGAACAGCGCGAGCGCGACCGTGACGATGTTGTCGCCGACGACGCTCGCGGCCTGCCCCGACCACAGCAGGCGGAAGTCGCGGTGGCGCAGGACGCGCAGGAGCTCTCGAGGGCTGGGCATGGCAACTTCAGCCTGACACGCTGCCCCCGCCGGGATCGCGGGGATTCGAACCCTGGCCGGTGTCAGCGCGGGCCGTCGCGCCCGGCCGGCAGCCGCAGGCTCGCGTGCACCGGGCCCAGCAGCGGGATGCGCGCCACCACGAGCAGCCGCGGGTAGGGACGGCGCAGCCGCGCGGCGGCGGCGAACAGCCCGCGCCGGCGCAGCGCCGCGCGGGCGAGCAGCAGCTCGGCGCGGCTCGCGTCGCCGAGCCGCGTGTCGCGCTCGAGCCTGCGCGCGAACGCGAGGCCGTCGGCGAGCGGATCGCCGGACCGCGGCGCGTCCGCCGTGCGCGCGAACGCGTCGAAGCGCGCGCCGAACGCGTCGCCCAGCTCGAGCGCGAGCGCCGGCCACGCGCCCTGCACCGCGCGTGCGCGCTTGCGCCGCAGCGAGTGGCCGGCGGCGTCGGCCTGCGCGGCGGCGAACCCCTCGGGGTAGTCGTCGCCGCGCAGCAGCGCGTCGAGCAACTGCACCTGGCGCGCCGCGTAGCCCGCGCGGTCAGGCGCGGACACGGCGCTCGCCTCCGCGGCGGACGGCGCCGGCGATCGCCCGCAGCTCCGCGCTGAGCTCGTCCTCGGACGGGAAGTCGTCGTCGCGCTCGAGCAGCACGCCCGGCGCGTCGCAGATCGAGAACAGCTCCTCGACGAGGTGCAGGACCTCCGGCACGACCGGATGGGCGTGCGTGTCGTGGTAGACGCCGTCGCGGAACGTCCCGCCGCCGACATGCACGTACGCGATCCGGCCCAGCGGGAAGCGGCTCAGCGACTCGAGGGCGTCGAAGCCGTGGTTGTGGGCGTTGGCGTAGAGGTTGGAGAGGTCGAGCAGCAGCAGCGCGCCGGTGCGCTCGATCAGCTCGCAGACGAACTCGGCCTCGTCCATCTCCGCGCCGGGCCACTGCACCAGCGACGCGACGTGCTCGAGGGCGAGTGCCACCGGCAGCGCCTCCTGCGCGATCTCGACGTTCTCGCTGAGGATCTCCAGCGCCTCGCGGGTGCGCGGGACCGGCAGCAGGTGCCCGGACTCGCGGCCGCCGGCACGCACGAACGCGATGTGCTCGCTGACCAGCGGCGCGCCGACGCGCTCGGCGACCGCCGCCAGGTGCGCGAGGCGCCCGGCGTCCGGCCGCTCGGCGCCGCCGAGCGACAGGCTCACGCCGTGCGGCACGACCTGCAGCCCGCGCTCGCGCGCCGCCGCGACGCCGGCGGGCAGGTCGCGCGTCCCGATCGCCTCGGCGATGACCTCGATGAAGCCGAGCCCCTCGGCGCCTGCGATCGCGCGGTCGATCTCCGGGCGCCAGCCGACGCCCGGTCCCAGCCTCCTGATCGTCGTGATGTCGCGCATCGTCATCCGCCTCCGCAGCCGCCGCCGCCGCCACAGCCACCGCCACCGCTGCAGCTCGAGCCGCCGCCACCACCACCGACCCATGAGCTGCTGCCGGCGCTGGTGCCGCCGGCGCTGCAGGCACCGCCGCCGGAGCTGCGCAGCCAGCCGGCCGCCTCCTCGCGGGGCACGTCGAGCGTCGACGCGAGCGCGGGATCGGCGAGCCACAGCGCGGCGCCGCCGAAGAGCGCCACGGCGAGCACGCTGTCAGACGGCTTGGGCACCCGGCGCATGTCGTCGTGATCGACGCGGTGTGAGCGCACCATCGCCTGGCCGCGCGCTGTCGCCATGATCGGCCGGCGTGCGAGCGACACCGTCGCGACGACGACCGCGAGCACCATGACGACGAGATATCCGACCGGCTTGTCGTTGCGCACGCCGGCGACGATGCGGGCGATGCCCAGCAGCGCGACGAGCGCTGCCGCCAGCCACAGCCGGCGCAGCCTCCGCGCGCTGTCCTCCTCGACGAGCAGGCCCACGTCGGTGAGCTCGGCGCCGATCGCGCGGATCGCGTCGCTGTCGGCGAGCTCGTCGCGCAGCGCCTTCGTCGTGATGCCGGGATCGCTGCGCACGGCCTCGAACACGGCGCGTTCGAGCGGATCGGCGTCGCGGCCCAGGTCGCCGTCGACGTGATGCGTGTGCTCCTCGCCCGTGCGCAGCGTGCCGTCGCGGTGCAGCTTCGTCGCGGCCGTGGTGATCGCGAGCTGCGGGCCGCCGTTGAGCAGCGCGACCTTGTAGACGTGCAGGCGCGGGGTGGGGTCTTTGCTGCGCTCGCCCGGGCCGAGTGCGCGCCTGCGCAGCACGAGGACCGTTGCCGCGACGACCGCGCACAGGGCGCCGTAGTCCCACAGGAACTGCGGTCCGCTGATGCCCCACGTCGTTGCGATGCTCGTGATGTTCGTCATTGCTCTCACCTCCGGCTGCGTTGCGGGGAAACCGAGCTCGGAGCATCCGCGCGGCGGGCCGCGCCGGCTACGCGGGGCGCACCGCGTCGTGCGGGCGCCGGCCCGACGACATCCGACGTTGATCCGACGCAAAGCCGACGTTAGGCTGGATTCGCATGAGCTCGCGCACGCAGGACCTGGCGGCGGAGCTGCGCGACGTCATCCGCCTCGCCGCGCGCGATCCGGAGGCGCTCGAGGGCCGGCTGCCGGCGCTGTCGTCGCTGCACCGGGTGGTCGCCGCGGGCGAGCTCGACGAGTCGGCGCGCGTGCACTTCATCCTGCACCGGCTGATCCCCGACGTCGTCGCGCGGCTGCCGGCCGGCCGCGACTGCCGGGCGATCCGCGAGCTCATGACCTGGGAGGACGCCGACGGCGAGGCGCAGTCGCTGACGACGCGCTACCACCGGGCGTCGGCGCATCTCGTCAACGCCGCGACCGACTTCGGGCGCCGCCAGGAGCCGCGCCTGCTGGCGGAGTGCGCGCGGCGGATCCTGACGCTCGACCAGGAGGACCGCCTGGCGGCGGCCACTGTGGCCGACGGCGCCGCGGGCGCGATCGCCGAGCCACCCGACGCGCTGCTCGACGACCCGGCGCTCAGCCCGCTCGCGCCGCTGCTGTGGACGCGCGCCGAGCGCGACCATCAGCGCCGCCTGTCGGCGATCCGCGGCGGCGTCTTCAGCGTCTCGAACCAGGAGGAGATGCTCGACCTGCTGCTGACGATGACGCAGGCGGCGCGCCACAGCATCCACGCCGTCGACCGCACCGACCTCGAGCGCTGGTTCGGCAACGCGCGGATGCAGCACTACCTCGACGCCCAGCTCGAGCGCGCGCGGGCCGGCACGATCCGCGTCGAGCGGCTGCGCTTCATCCGCCGCGAGCGCCTGCTGGCGCCGCGCGAGCGCAACCTGCTGCGCGAGTTCATCCGCCTGCACGACGAGGCCGGCGCGACGCTGCTGCTGTGCCCCGAGGACCCCGAGTCGGGCCTGCAGACCGGCTTTGACTCGCGCATGTTCATGGTCCTCGTCGACGTCGACAGCACGCCCGCGTGCCTGACGGCGTGGCTCGGCGAGTCGGGCTACATCGAGCGCTCGCTCGTCTACCTGCGCGACCTCGACCCGGTCCGCACCCATCACGCCGACATGCTGCGCGTCAAGGAGCACGTCACGCTGAACCGCTTCAACGAGAGCATCCGCGCCTATCTCGCCGGCCACGACGACCCGCCGCTGTCGGATGACGACGTCGTCGCGCGCCCGGTGTGGAGCCCGATCGCTCGCCCCGACGGCGCGCTCGGCGCCTGACGTCCTGCAGCGCGGCGCCTGCGCGCAATAGCCTGCCCGCAGCGATGGCGCTCCGGATCGCGGCAACCGTGTTCGTGCTCGGCGTGCTCGCCGTGTGGCTCGTCGCGCCGATCGGCAACGCCTGCCCGGATGTCGGCCGCCTGCCGTCGGGCAGCAGGAGCTCGTCGTCACCGTCGCTCTCGCCGCCGCTCACGCGCCGCTGCACGTACACGACGCCGGAGGGCACGCAGGCGCACGCGCGCTACGTGCCGTGGCTGGACTGGATCGTGCTCGCCCTGCTCGCGGCCGTCGTGAGCACCCTCGCGCGCTTCGTGCGTGCCCCGGCGCCGCGCGAGCAGAGCGCGGCCGCGCCGCGCGAGCGGCCCGTCGCGGCGCCGCGGGCGGCGCGCGAGTCGCTGCGCCGCGACGACACGCGCGGCCGCGACCAGGCCGAGCGCGAGCGCGCGCGCCAGGAGCGCGCCGAGCGGGCGCGCCGGCGCGACTGAGCGCGGTGATGTCTGCACTGCTCGATGACGGCGGTCGTGAGCCGGTGACGTTCGCGGGGGGTGTGTCGAATAATCGGGTCAAGGGACCGGGTTATTCGTCACACCCTCGCGAACACCCATGCGGGCCGACCTCCCCTCCATCATCGCCGCCGTCACAAACGCCCGGCGCCGAAACCGCCATGCGAGTCGCCACACGGCGCCGAGCACGCCCGTCGGGTCGCCCCCGACCGATCTGAGCCCAGGAAGAAGCGAGCGGGGCTAGCTCGCCCAGGGCACTTCGACGGAGTCCTCCTGCGGCGCGTCGCGTGCGACGACGTACTCCGCGGGCTCGGACTCCGACGGGTTCTCGAGCAGGTGCGTCTCGCGCGGCGGCACGTAGACGAGATCGCCCGGGTCGAGGCTCAGCGCGTGCTCGAGGCCCTCGCCCCAGCGCACGTTCAGATGCCCCTTGAGCATGTAGACGGCGGACTCGCAGTCGGCGTGGTAATGCGGCCGCGACTGCGCCATCGGCGGCACCTGGAAGACGCCCATGTAGATGTTCTCCGCGCCGGTCGTGGCCTGCGAGACCTCGGCGCCGCCGACCACCCCTCGGGGGACGCGGCGCTGCGATCCGGGCTTGACGACCTGCATCGGTCACAGACTACTCGCAGATCCGATGGTCGGAAACCCTCAGGTCGGAGATTCGACGGTCGGAACTCCGATGTCAGGTCGTCATGCCGGTGAACTGGCCGCCGGTGACGTTCAGCGTCTGCCCGTGGACGTAGTTCGACCACGGCGAGCAGAGGAAGAAGACGCCGCCCGCCGCCTCCTGCGGCGTGCCCGGGCGTCCGAGCGGGATGACGAAGTTCGCCATGCCGCGCATCTGCTCGGGGATGCCGAGCTGCACGGTCTCGCCGCCGATCTGCATCGTGTTGTCCTCGACCTTCGCCGCGGTGAGGCGCGTGTCGATGAACCCGAAGGCGACGGCGTTGACGTTGATCTTGAAGGCGCCCCACTCCTTGGCCAGCGTCTTGGTCAGGCCGACGACGGCGGCCTTGCCCGCGGCGTAGTTGGCCTGGCCGGCGTTGCCCATCGTGCCCGAGATCGACGAGACGTTGACGACCTTGCGAAAGACCTCGACCCCCTCCTCGCGCTCCTTCTTGGCCGGCTCGCGCAGGTGCGGCGCGGCGGCGCGCAGGACGCGGAAGGGCACGATCGTGTGGATGTCGAGCATCCTCTGGAACTGATCGTCGGTCATCTTGTGGAGCATGCCGTCGATCGTGTAGCCGGCGTTGTTGACGATGATGTCGATCTTGCCCCACGCGTCGATCGCGGCCTGCACGAGCTCGTCGCAGGCGCCGGGGACGGTCAGGTCGCCGCCGTAGACGGCGGTCTCGCCGGCGATCTCCGACGCGGTCTGCTGGGCGACGTCGCCGTCGAGGTCGTTGATGAGGACGCGCG
>JAXDFS010000331.1:0-5289 GCA_034665465.1 Solirubrobacteraceae bacterium | reverse complement strand
GGTCGCGGCGCTGCTGCGCGGCGCGGCGTCGCTGCGCCACGCCGGGCGCGCGCTCGTCGCTGCCGCCAACGGCGCCGGCGGGCGCGACAACAACACGGTCGTCCTGTTTCGCCTCGAGGAGGTCGCGGAGGCGGACCCCGTCGCCGACCAGCCGACGACGGCGGGGCGCACGGCCCTCTCGACCGCCGAGGTCCGCGCCGCGGTGGCGCGCACGCCAGCCGCGCCGGCGCAGGCCGCAGCGCCCGCGCGGGCCGAGCAGCAGTCCCGGCGACTGAACCCGACCCGGCCCGCCCCCGCGCCGCAGGCTCCGCGCCGCCGCCGCCGCAGGGTGATGGCCTTCGTCGTGCTGGCGCTGATCGTCATCCCGCTGGCCTTCGGCGCGTACATCGCCAACCAGGCCGTCTACTTCGTCGGGACCGACGACCAGGGCCTCGTCACGCTCTACCGCGGGCTGCCCTACTCGTTGCCGGCCGGGATCGACCTCTTCAAGCCGACCTACGTCTCCGGCGTCCCGATCCTCACCGTGCCGGCGAGTCGCCGCAAGCGCCTGATCGACCATCAGCTGCGCTCGCACGACGACGCGTCGGACCTCGTCCGCGCGCTCGAGCTGGGCCGGGTCGCCTCGTGACCGCCCGCAACCGCGAGCTGCTCGGGCTGATCCCGGCGACGCTGCTGGTGACCGCGGGCTTCACCGCCGTCTTCATCCAGCGCGGGGACCTGCTCTCCAACGTCTCGCTCGTCTACGGGGCGATCTTCCTCGGGCTCTGCCTCGCCGCGCACCTCGTCCTGCGCGTGACGCTGCCCCACGCCGACCCGTACATGTTCCCGCTCGTCGCCGTCCTGGCCTGCTTCGGCCTGGTGATGCTCTACCGCCTCGACGCGAAGTTCGCCCGCGAGCAGGCGCAGTGGTTCGTCGTCGGCCTGCTGTTCTTCGCGGGGACGATCTTCGCGCTGCGCGAGGACCACCGCGTGCTCGAGCGCTACCGCTACAGCATCGCCCTCGCCGGGATCCTGCTGCTGCTGCTCCCGCGCCTGGGCAGTCCCGTCAACGGCGCGTACCTCTCCTTCCACGTCGGGCCGATCGCCTTCCAGCCGGCCGAGTTCGCGAAGATCGCGATCGTCATCTTCCTGGCGTCCTACCTGCGCGACACGCGCCAGGTGCTGGTCGTCGGGGCGCGCCGCTTCGCGGGGATCACGTTTCCGCCGCTGAAGCACCTCGGCCCGCTGCTCGCCGTCTGGGGCACCGCGATGGTGCTGCTGTTCGTCATCCAGGACCTGGGCTCCTCGCTCATGTTCTTCGGCGGCTTCCTCGCGCTCGTGTACGTCGCGACGAACCGGATCTCGTTCGTCCTCATCGGGATCGCCCTGTTCGCGCTCGGCGCGCGCACGCTCTACGCGGTCCGGCCGACGATCCAGGGCCGCGTGGAGGCCTGGCTGCACCCGTTCGACCCCTCGCTCTACAACAAGGCGGTCGGCGGCAGCTTTCAGATCTCGCAGTCGATCTTCTCCCAGGCCGATGGCGGGCTCTTCGGCCAGGGCTTCGGCCAGGCGGTCATCAAGCTCGGCGACAACCCGCCGATCCTGCCGGCGGCGCACACGGACTTCATCTACGCGGTCATCACCGACGAGCTCGGCCTGCTCGGGGCCGCCGCCGTGCTGCTCGTCTACCTGCTCTTCATCGAGCGCGGCTTCAAGACGGCGATGATCGCCACCGACTCCTTCTCCAAGCTCCTGGCGACCGGGCTGACGGCGGTTCTCGCGCTGCAGGTCTTCGTCATCGTCGGCGGGGTCACGAAGCTCATCCCGCTGACCGGCGTGACGCTGCCGTTCATCTCCTACGGTGGCTCGTCGATCGTGGCGAACTTCATCCTGCTCGCACTCCTGCTGCTCGTCTCCGACCGCGCCCGGCGCGAGGCCGAGCTGGCATGAACGCGCCGATCCTCAAGCTCTTCGGCCTCGTGCTCGTGCTGTTCGCGGCGCTCATCGCCATGACGAGCTACAACAGCGTCATCAACGCGAAGGCCTACCGCGAGAACACGCTCAACGCGCGCCCGCAGATCGAGCAGCAGCGCGTGCATCGCGGCGTCATCCGCGCCCGCGACAACTCGCTGCTCGCGCACTCGATCAAGGCCAGCGACACGCTGTATCGCCGCCGCTACACGCCCGAGGCCCAGCTGTTCGCGCACGTCATCGGCTACGACTTCATCCGCATCGCGCGCACCGGACTCGAGCGCCAGCGCAACGACGCGCTCGCCGGCCAGCGCAACGAGCTGACCTCGATCGTCGACGAGCTGAAGGGCAAGCGCTTCGAGGGCGACAGCGTCATCACGAACCTCGACCCCGCCGCGCAGCGCGTCGCGCGCGACGCGCTCGGCGGCCGCAAGGGCTCGGTCGTGGCGATCGAGCCGGCGACCGGCAAGGTCCGCGTGATGGTGAGCACGCCGGGCTATGACCCCAACACGCTCGACGAGAAGGGCGTCTACGAGAAGCTCAGCACCGACTCCGCCAACTCGCCGCTCCTGAACCGGGCGACGCAGGGCGGCTACGTCCCCGGCTCGACGATGAAGGTCGTCACCGCGGCGGCAGCGCTCGACAGCGGCGAGTTCACGCCCGACTCGACGGTCAGCGGCAAGTCGCCGATCGTCATCTCCGGCACCCCGCTGAGCAACTTCTCCGACGAGCAGTTCGGCGACATCACGCTCACGACCGCGCTGACGCATTCGGTCAACACCGTCTGGGGGCAGGTCGCCGAGAAGCTCGGCCACGACCGCATGGCCGACTACATGAAGCGCTTCGGCTTCGGCAGCGACCCGCCGATGGACTACCCCGACGGCCAGATGCTGCCCAGCGGCGTCTACGACAAGGGCAAGCTGCTGAACCCGAGCTCCAAGAAGGTCGACATCGGCCGCGTCGGCATCGGCCAGGAGCGCCTGCGGGTCACACCGCTGCAGATGGCCGAGGTCGCGGCGACGGTCGCCAACGGGGGGGTGCGCATGAAGCCCCGGCTCACGAACCGGATCGTCGACTCCGACGGGCGCACCGTGGACACGATCTCACCCGAGCAGGCCCAGCGCGTGATGTCGGCCGCGAGCGCCCAGCAGCTGACGGCGATGATGGCCAACGTCGTGAAGGAGGGCACCGGCACCGCGGCGGCGCTGCAGGGCATCGAGGTCGCCGGCAAGACCGGCACCGCCGAGCTGAACATCGCCCAGCGCATCGACCAGCCGTGGTTCATCGGCTTTGCGCCGCGCGCCGCGCCGAAGATCGCCGTCGCGGTGACGCTCGAGAACATCGTCGGCGGGCAGGGCGGCATCGTGGCGGCCCCGATCGCCAAGAAGGTCATGGAGCAGCTGCTGCGATGACAGCGCGTCATTGCTCGAGCACCGCCTTTGAACGGCCGCTGCGCGGGTGCTCGCGATGAGGCAGATTCCCGAGGACGCCGTCGTCGACGGCCGCTACCAGGTCATGGCGCACCTGGGCACCGGCGGGATGGCCGAGGTCTACTGCGCGCAGGACCTGCAGCTCGGCCGCAAGGTCGCCCTGAAGGTGCTGCACGAGCGCTTCGCGGCCGATGCCGAGTTCGTCGAGCGCTTCCGCCGCGAGGCCTCGTCGGCGGCCGGGCTGCAGCACCAGCACGTCGTCTCCGTCTACGACCGCGGCGAGTGGGACGGGACCTCGTACATCGCGATGGAATACGTCCCCGGGCGCACGCTCAAGCAGCTCGTCGTCGACGAGGGGCCGCTCGACCCGCAGCGCGCCGTCGACCTCACCGTCCAGATCCTGCGCGCCGCGCGCTTCGCGCACCGCCGGGGCATCATCCACCGCGACTTCAAGCCCCAGAACGTCATCGTCGACGACGAGGACCGCGCGAAGGTGACCGACTTCGGGATCGCCCGCGCCGGCGCCTCGGACATGACCCAGACGGGCTCGATCATGGGCACCGCCCAGTACCTCTCGCCCGAGCAGGCGCAGGGGCACGCGGTCACCGCGCGCTCGGATCTGTACTCGATCGGGATCGTCCTCTACGAGCTGCTGACCGGCCGCGTGCCCTTCGAGGCCGAGGCTGCCGTGACGATCGCGCTCAAGCAGGTCAGCGAGGCGCCGGTGCCGCCGAGCCAGGTCAACCCGGCCGTCACGCCCGAGCTCGAGGCCGTCGTGCTGCGCGCCCTGGCCAAGGATCCCGCCGACCGCTTCGCCGACGCCGACGAGTTCATCGCCGCCCTCGAGGCCGCCGGCTCGCGGATCCCGTCCGCCGCCCAGATCGCCGCCGCGGAGGCCGCCGCGGCGGCCGCGACCGCGCTGCCCGCCGCGGCGATGGCGGGCGCGATCGCGCCCCCGCTGCCGCCCCCGCCGCTGTCCCCCGCGACCGGCATCCATCCCGGCGGCCCGCCCCCAGCGGAGGGCGTCTACGAGGCGCCGGCCGCGGGCCCGTCGGTCGCGCGCCGCCGCCGTCCGCGCTGGCCGTGGGTGGTCGCCGCACTGCTGCTGATCGCCCTCGTCGCCGGGGTCGCGCTGCTGGTCGCGCCGCCGGCGCGCACGCAGGTCCCAGACGTCGTCGGCGCATCGATCTCCGTCGCGACCCAGCGGCTGCACAACGACGGCTTCAAGGTCACCTACGTGCGCGACAACTCCGACAAGCCGCGCAACGACGTCATCGGCCAGCAGCCGGCCGGCTCGAGCGTCGCCGACAAGGGGTCGACCGTGACGCTCACGATCTCCGACGGGCGCAGGATCACGGCGGTGCCAGACGTGGTCGGCGCCGGCCGGCGCGCGGCGCGCAAGACGCTGATCGATGCGGGCTTCCTCGTCGACGAGGTCCCGACGCCCTCGGACATCATCCACGTCAATCGCATCGTCTCCCAGCAGCCGTCGGCCCGCTCCCAGGCCGAGCAGGGCACGCAGGTCCAGATCCAGGTCTCGACCGGCCCCGAGCAGGTCGCGGTCGCCGACGTGACCGGCAAGAGCGAGGACGCGGCGCGCACCGCGCTCGAGCAGGCCGGCTTCAAGGTCGCCGTCGACCAGAAGGAGGACGCCAAGGCCGACCCCGGCACCGTGCTCTCCCAGCAGCCCTCCGGCGGGCAGGCGGCGCGGGGCTCGACGGTGACGATCACGGTCGCGATCGAGCCCAAGCAGATCGCGGTGCCCGACGTGACCCACCGCTCGCAGAACTTCGCGACCAAGACGCTGTCCGGGCGCGGGTTCGAGGTCGCGGTGGAGGAGGTCGCGGTCGACACGGCCGACCAGGACGGCCTCGTCCAGAAGCAGTCGCCCGCCGCCGACGAGAAGGTC
>JAXDFS010000330.1:0-18681 GCA_034665465.1 Solirubrobacteraceae bacterium | reverse complement strand
AACTACTTCACGCAGGTCTTCGGGCTCAAGCGCTCCGACGTGGTGCTCAAGCGCCTCAAGGTCGGCTCGCGCGTCATCGCCGGCACGGTCCTCGGCCGCATCGGCAAGGTCGACGCCAACGTGGCGCCTCACCTGCGGTTCGAAGTGCGGCCCGCCGGCAAGGGCGCGCCGCGCATCGACCCCAAGCCGATCCTCGACGGGTGGAAGCTGCTGGAGAGCACCGCGATCTACCGGTCGGCCGGCAAGAACCCGTTCTTCGGGCCGGACGCCAAGAACCCGACGATCGGCCAGGTCCTGCTGATGAGCAAGGAGGCGCTGCAGCGTCGCGTGCTCACCGACCCGCACGTCGACATCTACGCCTGCGGGCGCCGGGACATCAAGTCGGGCGGGATCGACCGCCGCGTGCTGGCCACCCTCGAGTTCCTGGCCGCCAGCGGCCTGAAGCCGACCGTCACGTCATTCGTCTGCGGGCACGGCTATTACACGGCGAGCGGCAACGTCTCCGAGCACTCGTCGGGCAACGCGGTCGACATCGCGGCGATCAACGGCATCCCGATCCTCGGCCACCAGGGCGAGGGCTCGATCACCGACATCACGATCCGGCGGCTGCTGACGCTGCAGGGCACGATCAAGCCGCACCAGATCATCAGCCTCATGACCTACCAGGGCACCGACAACACGCTCGCGCTGCCCGACCACGCCGACCACATCCACGTCGGCTTCCACCCCGAGTACCAGCCCGGCTCGCCGGACGCGCGCCAGCTCGACGCGGTGCTCAAGCCGACGCAGTGGATCAAGCTCATCGACCGCATCGGGCGGATCGCCAACCCGACGGTCAGCCTGAAGGCCTCGAAGTACGCGATCCGCGTGCCGGTCACGCGCGCGTCCGCCGAGCACCAGGGCGAGTAGCCCCGGCCCGGCTCAGCCTTCGAGCGTCCCGGGATCCGCGGGGACGTCGACGGCGTGCTCGCGCAGCACGGCGAGCGGCACGATCTCCAGCGCCCGCTCGTGCGTGGAGGCGAGCACGACGTACGCCGCCGCGCCGTCCTCGTGTGCGCGCAGCCAGTTGACGGCCGTCACGCACCAGCGGTCGCCCGGCACGAGGCCGGGGAAGTGGTAGTGCGGCATCGGCGTGCCCAGGTCGTTGCCGATCGCGCGCTGGTGCTCGAGGAACTCGGCCGTCACGACCGCGCAGATCGTGTGGCTGCCGAAATCCTCGGCGCCCGTGCTGCAGCAGCCGTCGCGGTAGAACCCGGTCATCGGGTCGGTGCCGCAGGACTCGAGCTTCTCACCCAGGACGTTGCGCTCGCTCACGCACCGCAGTATCGGTGCAATCGCCGTGCCGCGCCCGGCCGGCGCGTCGCCCGGCCGGCGTGCCGTCTTTGGTGGCCGGTCACACGGCGCGGGCCGCGGGGCGGGTCAGCCGTGCAGCGCGGGCGGCACGCTGAGCGGCGACGGCAGGCCGTCCGCGGCAGGCGCCCGGCCCTGCATCTGCGCGACGCCCCCCACGAAGGCGCGCCGGGCCGCGGGGCTCGTCGCCACGCGCCAGTCGGTCTGCTTGGGCAGGTCGAACCACAGCACCGAGCGGATGAAGCGATGCGTCTGGACGTAGTCGAACATCTGGCTGATCCACAGCGGCTTGCTGCCGCCCTCCTGCGCCGTCGAGACCTCGCTGATCTGGACGGGCTTGCTCGGCGCGATGCGCTGCAGCGTGCGCAGCGGCTTGCCGAACGCGTCGGCGAACGTCCGCCAGCCGCCCCAGGGCAGCGCGGTCCCGCCGTTGAACCCCGACAGCGCGACGACATCGACGTAGCGGTCGCCGGGGTACTGACTCGGCTCGACGGTGCGGGTGACCGGTGACCAGATCCAGCTGACGTTGGAGGCGCCCGCCGCGGTGAAGATGTCGTGCACGTGGCGCCAGGCCACCGCGAACTCGCCGGGGCGATTGCCGTTCATGCCCTCGGCCCAGGGATAGACGACCCCGTTGAACTCCTGGGCGAAACGCAGCGAGACCGGCCCGCCGTAACGGGCGAGATCGCGTGCCCAGGTGCGGATGTAGGCGTCGTGGCGTCCGCTGATGATCGAGGCCAGCGTGTACTTGGACTGGACACTGCCGCCGCGGGCGTCCCAGGGCTCCCAGGTGATCTGCGGGGTGCTGCCGCGCGCTGCGACCGCGCGCAACTGGGCCAGATCGACCCTGCCGCGCGCCCAGTCTGCGAACCACTGGACGATCCCGGCGTGGGCCTGAGCCATGTTCTCGAAGCCGTTGACCTCGCGCAGATCCCCCGGCTGCCAGCGCCTGTCGGTGTTCGCGGCCAGCGACGCGGTCACCACGCCCAGCTGCGGGGCGCCGGGCACGGAGATGGCGGGATACGGGGTCGGCGACTTCGCGATCGCCGGCTGCGCTCCCTGGCCGCCGAGGCCCTGCACGGCCAGCCCGGCGAGCAGGAGCGAGGCGCAGGCTCCGGTGGCGGCGGCCTTCGGCGCGATCGCGCGCAGCACCGCACGGCGGGTGTCCGACGGATGCTCGCGAACGTGCGCGACGACGATCGCAATCGACGCGAGGAGGTACAGGCCGGCGTTCAGCAGCGCGAGCCTGCGATAGCCGCCCGCGTCGCCGGCATCGACGTTCAGAAGCGTCGGCAGCGCCGACACGACGGCGATGAAGAGGTAGGGCGCGACGACCTTCGCCGGCAGCGGGAGGATTCCCGCGCGGCCCTTCGGCGTCACCTTGAAGGTGAACTCACGGCCGGTGACCCGCCCGCCGACGGCGTGGATGCAGCCCAGCAGAACCCACGGCCAGCGGATGAGCTGAAAGAGCATCGTCTCCCAGGCCACGGCCTTCGCCGCACGCGGCCGCAGGCACTCCAGCGATCCGAGCCACAGGACGGTCGCGACGAGCACGAGCATCGCGGGCGCGATGTGCAGGTAGAAGTCGCCCAGGCCGACCTCCATGAGGGGCGAGCGCGTCAGCACGGCTGCGAGCGGCAGCGCCACCCCAAGCAGCATGAGCATCCCGAACAGCGGATACCAGACCTGGCAGAAGCCGAGGCGCAGCTTCGCGCGGAAGCTCAGCCCGGCCCAGTAGGCGCCGTTGATGCCGAGCAGCACGTTCATCATGCTGCGCGACCACTGGTACTCCTGGGTCAGGCAGTCCTCCAGGCACTCCGGCCCGTCGCCGTGGGCCTCGGCATCGATCGCGAAGACGCCCTGCCAGTTGTGCGAGCTCATCATGAGCGTCGTCGTGAAGTCCTCCGCGAGCTCGGGCCCGATGCCGCCGATCTCTCGCAGGGCGGACGTGCGCACCGCGTAGTGCGAGCCGATGCAGCTCGGCGCGCAGCCCCCGCTGTGGCCCGCCTGCATCGGGCCGTGGAGCATGGCCTCGAAGTACAGGCGCCCGCGCGCCGACCAGGAGCGATCGGCGTTGCGGTCGCAGATGCTCGGTGCCGCGACGTAGCCGACCAGCTCGTCGACGAACGGCGTGACCATGTGGCGCAGGTAGCCGGGCTCGGGCACGTGGTCGGCGTCGAGCTGTGACACGACGTCGTAGAGGCGGTAGCCCCAGGTGTCGTAGAAGAAGGCGAGATTGCCCTCCTTGCAGCGCGTCCTGCGCGGCCACGACGGCTGGTGGTAGGCCTCGACGCCCTCGCGCGTCGAGATCCGCACGCCGTGCTGCTTGCACCAGGAGCGCGTCTGCCGGGACACGCGCTCGTCGGCGAGCCAGACGTCATAGGGGTAGGGGAAGTCTTGGGCGAGCATCGCCTCGAGGGTCGTTCGCACGACCTCCCAGGGCTCGCTGGGCGCCTTCGTCACGATCATCGCCGTCCGCAGCTGCGGCACCTCGAGCGCCGGGTTGGGGCGCTTCATCCGCCACAGCCAGGAATACAGCCAGACGGGCAGCAGGACGACCTCGAAGCCGAGCGGCACGGAGTTCAGGACGATCCCGGTCAGCGAGCGCCAGTGGCCCGGCTCGACCCACCAGCGGACCGCCCAGACGGTGCACAGCGCCCACGACACGATGAAGCCCAGCAGCAGCAGGCGCTGCGGCCCGGTCAGCAGATCGCGCAGGTGGCGGTTGTGGCGCGCCCGCCGCCGCCCGCGCCGGCGCTGCTCGCCGGACGGAGACGGCGCCCCCATGCCGCCCGGGGACGTGCCGAGCCCAGGCACCGCGACCTCGCCGGCATCGCCGACGCGAAACTCGAGGAAGGGCGCCATCAGCAGACCGCGTAGGTGCGGCGCAGGACGCGTGTGAGCTTGTGCGCACGTGCTCGCGCGGTGAGCTCGAGCCTCACGGAGGCAAGCCCGGACTGCATGCGAACCCGGACGACGCGCGGCATCCGCGAACGGCGGACGCGCTTTGCGACCTTGGTGCCGACGCGCACGACGAGCGACGTCACGCGGCGGCCCTTCCAGCGCGGGACCGCGACCTTCACCGGCGACGGCGTGCAGGCGCTCGTGGCAACGGGCCCGGCAGCGCCGCCGCCGTGCGCTGCGATCAGGTCGCGGTAGGTCGCGAAGGCGGGCTTGGGCGAGTAGTCGTCACGCGTGATGCCGTACTGGCTCTCGATGCTCGGATCGGCCGTGGCGCTGTCGCGCAGGTCGAACCACCGGTAGTCGCTGACGCCGTAGCGGTCGCGGATCGCATCGACGCCGCGGACCATCGCGGCCAGGACCTGCGCCTGCAGCTGCTCGGAGCGCCCGGGACCGGTCGGAAACCCGTTCTCGGCGAGGTGGATCGTCGTGGAGGAGCCCAGCCCGGCCATCGGCATGAAGCACTCGCGCAGCGAGCGCGCGCTGTCCTTGACCGCGATCGCGGCGAGCCCGGGCAGAAGATCGGAGAGCGGAAGCTGCGGCGCCCAGGTGCCGGGGTAGCTGTCGAGGCCGACCCAGTCGACGGCGTCGGCGAAGGCGCTTCCGCCGAGGCGCCCGAGGGTCGCCCAGAAGTCGCCGCTGGCCAGCGGCCGCTCGTCGTAGGCCCAGCTGAAGCCGATCCGCACCTGGTCGTGACCGTCGCGGCGCACCTGGTCCTTCGCCGCCACGACGCCGTCGACGAGGGCCTGGGCGGCGCCCGCGAACGCTCCGTCGGAGGCGTCCGGCGCGCCGGGCATGTTCGCCTCGTTGGTGACCTGCAGCGAGACGAAGCGCTCGTCGGGGCCGTAGCGGCGCACGATCGAGCGCACGTAGTCGGCGAAGGCCGCCGGCGCGGAGCCGCCGGCGGTGACCGGCTTGTAGCGCACGACGAGCTCGAGGTTCAGTCCGGCCGCGGCGTAGTCCGCGATCTCGGCGTCCAGCCAGGAGCCGACGTCGTCGGCCGCCGCCACCCCCGTCCACGCGGTGTAGAGGCGCACGACGAAGGGGTTGGAGCCGGCGAGCGACCGCACGGCTGCGAGCCGGCGCGCGGGATCCTCCGGCCGCGTCGGCGCCTTCGGATCGACCGAGCCGGCGCCCCCGCCGGGATAGATCCCGAAGCGCAGCGCCGACTGCGCCGGCACCGCGGCACGGCTGGGCGAGACGAGACAGCTCAACGCGATCGCCTGGCCTGTGGCGGGGAGCAGGAGTCCGCCGAGCAGCATTGCCGCGGCCACGGCGACGAGCCGCCGAAGAGCAGGCGAAGGCGAGAGGGCGGACACCTCCGACCATCGACTGGGAGGTGTCGGAGCTTGAAGTTGCGGGGGTGAGGCGAATCCACGATGCCGGTCCTTGGCCTGGTCCGAACGCCGGGTCAGTCCGGCGCGCATGCCCGCGTTACCCTGAATTAGGGTCCGCTAACACAACTTTGCCCGTACGTTGGTCCAGTTGGCGCGCGAGCGAGCCGCCACGGGCGCCGCCGCGCCAGCCGCGGGCGGCTGGACGGATGGACTACTGCGCGGGCGCGATCCGCTCGCGCAGCTCCTCCCAGAGCTGCGCGTACGCCCGCCCGGCGGTCCCGTGCGCGGCGAAGGCCGCGAGCGGGCGGCGGTGCACCGCCATCCGCTCGACGTCGCTGGCCGAGGGGATCGAGGTGCGCAGCACCCCGTTGTCGGCCGACAGCTGCTCGACGACCTCGCGGTGCAGTCGCCGGCGCCCGTCGATCATCGAGAAGAACGCGAGGATCATCGGCGGATCGGGCACCTCGGCGGCGACGAAGCGGCGCAGCTGTTCGTAGGTGCGCAGCGACAGCGGCGACGGGATCAGCGGGACGAGCAGCACGTCGGCGGCCTCGAAGATGCTCTCCGACGCCAGCGAGATCGCGGGCGGGCAGTCCAGGAAGACGTGGTCGTAGTCGCCGGCGAGCTTGTCGATGACCCGCGCCAGCCGCCGGGTGGGCCGCTTGGTCTCGTCCAGCGCGAGGTCCATGTTGCGGTAGGAGAAGTCGGCGGGCAGGAGGTCCAGGCGCTCGTGGTCGGTGCCCTTCAGCAGCGCCGCAGGGTCGCTCTTGCCGTGCACGAGCCGGCGCCCGCCGCCCTTGACCTTCGGCTTGATGCGCAGCAGGTAGGTCGCGGCCCCCTGCGGGTCGAGGTCCCACAGCAGCACGCGCGCGCCGCCCTGCGCCGCCAGCCAGGCGAGATTCACGCTCACCGACGTCTTGCCCACGCCGCCCTTGATGTTGTAGGCGGCGACGACCGTCACGAGAACGTCTTCTTGACGATCTTGCGCTGCTCCTTCGCCGCGAAGACCGTGAAGCGCTCGGTGAACTGCGCGCGCGCCACGGCCTGGTCGGCCAGCAGCTGCTGGACGAGGACGCCCATCGCCATCAGCGCCGGGGCGCCGCCCTCGAGCGCCGCGACCTCGTCGCCGAGGGAGCGCAGCAGGTCGGCCTGGATCTCGCGGTCCTGGAAGCGGCCGAGGACGTCCTGCAGCGCCTTCAGGGAGCCGACCATCGGCTTGACGACCTCCTCCGGATACAGCGAGGCGAAGAACTCGAGCAGGTAGCGCAGCTCCTTGCCCTTCTTGCGCAGGTCGTGCAGCGCCTCGGCCGGGCTGCCCGCGCCGATCCGCGAGCCCATCTTCACCATGTGCCGGTACACGCGCCAGATCCGCTCGCCGGCGACGTCGGTGACCGGGCGCGCCGCATCGGGCCGCCCGCTCTCGTCGCTCTCGACGAGCCCGTCGAGGACCTGCGCCCAGTTGTGCAGCAGCGCGCGCGTCGCGTCGGACCCCAGCTCGGCGACCATCACGCGGCGCGCGATGCGCAGATGCTCCTCCAGCAGCCGGCGCAGCGGCTGCACGTCGGCCGCCTCGGTGCCGGGCAGCCCGGCGGCGAGCTCGTCGAACTCGAGCAGCTGGACGTCGAGGTCGCGGGTCGGGCCGGTGATCGCCTGCAGCTCGCGAAAGCCGCTGCGGAACACGCGCAGCGGCTCGGGCGGGAAGACGCCGGCCAGCTCGCGCTGCAGCGCCCGCGAGCGCCGCACGGCGACGCGCAGGTCATGCAGGAACTCGCTGTCGACGTCGGCGAGCGTGCCGGGCAGGTTGGCCTCGACGACCTCCAGCAGCCGGCGCGCGATCGCGACGGCGGCGGCGTCGGCGCGCTCGTCGGCCCCCAGCGCGAGCCTGAGCTTCGACGACGTCCCGCCGGGCCGCCCGCCCGCGGCGCGCACCGCGTCGTCCTGCACCGGCCCCCTCGCCGGCACGAGCCCGAGCAGCTCGACGAGCTGCGCGCGCACCCGCTCGAAGTCGCGGTCGTAGCCGAGCACGCCGGTGACGTGCAGCCGCGCCGGCAGCGGCTCGGTCGTCTTGCCGATCTGCGCGGCCGGCTCCTCGACGCGCAGGCGCACGACGATCTTGCCGATCTCGTCGAGGACGTTGATCGGCAGGTGACGGCTGCGCACGCGCGCCACCGGCGTGAGCGCTCGCATCTGCACGACCGGCGCCAGGCGCTCGCGCAGCGGGCCCTCCGGGAGGTCCTGGGCGAACAGCCTGGTCGCGCGCGGCGGGAGCGCCGCAGACGCCTCCTCGGCGGAGGCTGCGCCATCGGCGAGCACGAGCCGCCCGGCGCCGGCCGACAGCGTGAGCCCGGCGTCGCGCAGGCGGCCGTCGAAGGTGTCCCAGAAGGTCCTGTCGATCGCGTGGGCGCGCTGCGTCACGATCGCGAGCTCCGCCGCGAGCGCGTCCGCGACGGCGGCCGCGGGCACGTCTGCGGGCAGCAGCAGCTGGGTCGCCGGCAGTGTCATCGGCGACAGTGTGCCAGCGCGCCACGCCATCCGAGCGGCCGTTCACCTTCGCGCCGCCACGGGTAGCCGGGCCGCATGCGCGTCGTGGTCACCGGAGCGACAGGGAACGTCGGCACGAGCCTGCTGCGCGCG
This sequence comes from Solirubrobacteraceae bacterium, assembly GCA_034665465.1. Taxonomy (GTDB): domain Bacteria; phylum Actinomycetota; class Thermoleophilia; order Solirubrobacterales; family Solirubrobacteraceae; genus CADCVQ01. Next base: position 10,399 of record JAXDFS010000330.1, on the reverse strand, counting down.
CTCGGCCAGGACCCGGCGATCGAGGAGATCGTCGGCCTCGCGCGCCGGCTGCCCGAGCTCAGCTTCGCGCGCACCCGCTGGGTGGCCGCCGACGTCACCCGCGACGATCTGTCCGGGCACTTCGACGGGGCCGACGCGGTGGTGCACCTCGCCTGGCTCATCCAGCCCTCGCGCGACCGCGCCACGACGCATGCCGTGAACGTCGCCGGCAGCCGGCGCGTCTTCGAGGCGGCCGCCGCCGCCGGCGTCGCGAGCCTCGTGTACGCCTCCTCGGTCGGCGCCTACTCGCCGGGTCCCAAGGACCGGCGTGTGGACGAGAGCTGGCCGACCGGCGGCATCCCGACCTCGTTCTACTCGCGCGACAAGGCCGAGGTCGAGCGGATCCTCGACGCCTTCGAGCTCGAGCATCCGCAGATGCGCGTCGTGCGCCTGCGCCCCGGCCTGATCTTCAAGGGCGACGCCGCCTCGGGCATCCGCCGCCTGTTCGCCGGGCCGCTGCTCCCCAGTCCCCTGCTGCGGCGCGGGCTGATCCCGATCGTGCCGTCGCTGGAGCGGCTGCGCTTTCAGGCCGTGCACTCGCTGGACATCGGCGAGGCCTACCACCTGGCGGTCACGGGCGAGGCCCGCGGCGCCTTCAACGTCGCCGCCGAGCCGGTGCTCGACCCGCCCGAGCTCGGGCGCCTGCTGGGCGCCCGGCCCGTGCGCGTGCCCGAGCGCCCGCTGCGCGCGCTCGTCGATGCGACCTGGAAGCTGCGCCTGCAGCCAACGCCCTCGGGCTGGCTGGACCTCGCGCTCGGGGTGCCGCTCATGGATGTCTCGCGGGCGCGCGACGAGCTGGGCTGGACGCCCGCCCACAGCTCCGGCGAGGCGCTGCTGGAGCTCATCGAGGGGATGCGCCGCGGCGACGGCCTGCAGACCGCCCCGCTGGCGCCCGGCGGTGCCGGACCCATGCGCATCCGCGAGTTCCTGACCGGCGTCGGCGGCCGCTCGCGCGGCTGAGCCGCCGGCCGCGCTCAGCTGCGCGGCACGCGAAAGGACATCCGCAGCACGGTGCCGCCGCCGTCGCCGGTGGCGATGTCGAGCGTGTCGGCGGTGTCGGCGATGAACGGCAGGCCGACGCCGAGCCCGGGGCTGTCGAGGCGCGGCATCATCCCGAGCCCGTCGTCGCTGACGGTCACGTAGAGGATGGCGTCGCGCAGGCAGGTGGCGACGCGCACCTCGCCCGGCTGGTCGGCGTCGACGTAGGCGTGCATGACCGCGTTGGTCACGGCCTCGGAGACGGCCAGTTTGACGGCGTCCAGATGGGGCGCGCGGATGCCGGCGGCGATCACGAACTCGGCCACCGCGGCGCGCAGCACCGGAACCGACGCCGGGACGGCCGGAAGCGCTCTGCGCAGCTGTGACGTCACAGTCGGTGGACCGCCATCGTCACCGCCCGCCCCCCCGGTTGGTTGCCAGGCTCCCCTACCCGCTCGTGCGGCGAAACACTCGGGACCGGCGCGGGCTGCACCGCGGGTCTCACGCGTCGCGTGCGATGAGCCTGCTCAGGACGATGATCGTCTTGGTCCGGGCGATCTCCGGGTTGGCGCGGATGCGCTCGATCGTCGCCTCGAGATGGCCGACGTCGGTCGCCCGCACGTGCACGAGCGCGTCGGCCTCGCCGGTGACGGTGTAGGCCGCCACGACCTCGGGCTCGCCCGAGAGCGTCTCGCGCAGCGCCATCGGACTCATGTTGGCGACGCAGTAGACCTCCATGAAGGCCTCGGTGTTCTCGCCGACGGCGGCGGGATCGACGCGCGCGGTGAAGCCGGTGATGACGCCGGTCGCGCGCAGGCGGTCGACGCGGCGCTTGACGGCCGGCGAGGACAGGTTCACGCGCTCGCCGAGCTCGGCCAGGCTCAGGCGCCCGTCCTCGAGCAGCTCGGCGACGATGCGGCGGTCGATCGCGTCTATGCCGCGAAGGATGCCGGGCTGTCCGGCGGCTCGGCAAGCCGCAACCGCTCGGGAGCGCTGCGGGCCAGGACGCCGAGCAGGCGGTCGAGCAGCCAATCGGCCTCGGCGGTCGTCAGCGTCAGCGGCGGCGCGAGGCGGATCGTGTGCTCGTGGGTGTCCTTGGCGAGCACGCCCGCGGCCAGCAGCTCTTCGCAGACGGCGCGGCCGTCGCGGCCCGCCACGGGCTGCAGATCCAGGCCGAACCACAGCCCGCGCGAGCGGATCTCGCGCAGCTGCGGCGCAGCGGCGGCGTCCAGCGCGGCCCGCATCCGCATCCCGATGCGGGCCGCGTTGGCCTGCGGCTCGCCGGTGGCCAGCAGCTCGAGCACCCCGCGCCCGACGGCGCAGGCGAGCGGGTTGCCGCCGAACGTCGAGCCGTGCGAGCCGGGGCCGAAGACGCCGAGCACGGCGTCGTCGCCGACGACGGCCGACAGCGCGACGATCCCTCCGCTGAGCGCCTTGCCCAGCACGTACAGGTCCGGCACGACGGCCTCGTGGTCGCAGGCGAACGTCCGTCCCGTGCGCCCGAGCCCGGACTGGATCTCGTCGGCGATCAGCAGCACGCCGTGCCTGCTGCACAGCTCGCGCGCGGCGCGCAGGTAGCCCTCGGGCGGCACGATGATGCCGGCCTCGCCCTGGACCGGCTCGAAGAGGAAGCCGACGACGTCCTCGTCGGCCGCCAGCGCGGCCGCCAGCGCGTCCGCGTCGCCGAACGGGACGCTGCGAAACCCGGGCGTGAAGGGGCCGAAGCCCGCGCGCGCCAGGGGATCGTCGGAGAAGGACACGATCGTCGTCGTGCGGCCGTGGAAGTTGCCCTCGCAGACGAGGATCGTCGCGCGCCCCGGGCGCACGCCCTTGACCTCGTAGCCCCACTTGCGGGCGGCCTTGATCGCGGTCTCGACGGCCTCGGCCCCGGTGTTCATCGGCAGCACGCGGTCCTTGCCGCACAGCGCCGCCAGGTCGCGCGCGAACGGCCCCAGCTGGTCGTTGGAGAACGCGCGGCTCGTGAGCGTCACGCGATCGAGCTGCGCCCGCGCCGCGGCGACCAGGCGCGGGTGGCGATGGCCGAAGTTCAGCGCCGAGTACGCCGAGAGCGCGTCGAGGTAGCGCCGGCCGCGCTCGTCGTGCACCCAGACACCCTCGGCGTGCACGATCGTGACCGGCAGCGGGTGGTAGTTGTGCGCGGTGTGGCGCTCGGCGACGTCCGCGGCATCCTCACGCCCGAGCCGGGTGTCGAGCGCGAGCGTCAGGCAGCGCGGGCCGCCGCCCGCCTTGAGGAACTCCGAGACGTCCACGACGACCGGCTGCAGGCCGCGCTCGCGCAGCTCGAGCTCCAGGCGCGGCGTGCAGGCCGCCATCACGACGGTGCGCCCGACGACGACGGCGTTCGCGCAGAAGGCGGCCGCCTCCTCGCTCGTGAGCCAGATCGGGTCCGGCACGAGCGCGGTCAGCAGCGCCAGCCCCTCGGCGTCGAAGGCGCTCGGCGCGATCAGCGCGCTGCGCGCATCGAGCGGGCAGAAGGCGATGTCGACGTGGTAGAGGCGCTCGTCGACGAGCGCGACCGGCAGGATCCTGCCCTCGGCGAGCCGTGCGAGCTCGACGTACGCCGCCGCCGAGGAGCGCGTGCTGTGGCCGCCGACGAGCGTCGTTCCGAACGGCAGCGCGTCGCCGGCGCCCTCCTGGAAGACGTCGTGGCCCAGGCGGCGGATCTCGAAGCCGCGCGCGCGAAACCAGGCCTCGGCGTGCGCGGGCTCGGGGCGGCGCTCGGGATGGCGCATGCGCGCCGGGATGAACGCGTCGCCGTCGACGAGCCCGAGGTTGGCGGTGAAGACGAGATCCGGCAGCCCGGGCAGCGGATCGAGGACCTCGACCTCTGCCCCCGCGTCGCGCAGCACCTCGACGAGGGCGTCCCACTGGCGCTGCGCGAGCGCACGATCGACGCCCGCGGACGGATCCATCCAGGGGTTGATGGCATAGGCGACGTCGAAATGGGCCGGCGGGCACATGAGGTAGCGCCGGCCCCACGGCAGCTGTGAGCTCATAGCCCACACGGTGGCACCATCGCGCCCGCGATCCAAGACCGAGAGCTTGCGTCTTCATGCAAGATCGCGACGTAATCACTCCGGAAATGGCTGATTCTTGCTTTAACAGCCCTCTATACGCAGATTTCTGCCGAATCGGCGCCGCGGGTCCGAATGGCGCAGCGACCAACGTCCCCTGGTGTCTGAGACCGCTCCGGAGGCACACTCCGGTCACTGCAAGCCATCCCGAGGAGTCCCCCGATGATCTCCACCACCCCCATGTTCGCCCGCAGGCTGCGCACCGGCGCACTCGCGCTGCTGATCTGCACCGCCGGTACTGCGACTGCCGTCACGACGGCCCAGGGCCGCAGCAGCGCCGACGACGGCACGGCCGGCACCACGACCGGCACGCCCCGGGCTCCCCTGATCACCGAGATCGAGGTCGACAGCCTCCCCGGCGGCAAGCTGCGCCTGCGCACCGAGGTCGCCGCGCGCGGCGCGTCGGTGACCTCCGTTCGCATCCGCTACCGCGGCGTGAGCTACAAGGCCACGCGCACGCTCGCCAAGCGGTGGTCGCGCACGGTCGGCGCCCGTGGCGGCGACGCGCGCAACTCGGTCATCACCCTGAAGGTCACGGCCTGCTCCGGCGCGCGCTGCTCGTCGAAGACGGGCAGCGACGCGGCCTGACGGCGCCCCGAGCGCGCCCCTGCCCCTGCACGGGCGGGGGCGCGTCAGGCGGCCACGAGCAGCGAGAAGCCGTCAAAGCGCGCCTCGCGCACGGCGTGGCCCAGGCAGTCCTCCGCGCCGACGAGCTCGACCTCGCCGGCGAGCAGCATCCGCGCCGCCCGCGCCTGCGCGCCCAGCAGTTGCGGCCCGGCGACCGTCACCAGCCAGTGACAGCAGGTGACGATCTCCCAGTCGCCCGCCCGCGCGGCGAGGCGCTCCATGACGTCCGCGTAGACGGCGACGTCGGAGTCCGGCGTCTGCAGGTACACGGCGCCCGTGTTCACGGTGTCGCCGCCGAACAGCACGCCCTCCCCTGCGAGCTCCAGGACGATGCCGTCCGAGGAGTGCCCCGGCGCGTGGATGACGCGCAGCGCCCGGCCGCCGAGGTCGATCTCGTCGCCGTCGCGCAGCAGCTGCGTCGCGCGGGTGGCAGGTATCGACCACGTCCGCGCGGAGAATCCCGGGGGCAGCGGTCGCAGCCGCCGGTCGTCGGAGAGCTGATGGAAGAAGCGCCGGTCGGCGTCCTCGTAGGCTCCGAACGCCGCCACCGCGCGCTCGGCGTACTCGGCGTAGGCGGGCATGATCTCCAGGCTCGCGCCGGCCGCCAGCCGCGCGGCGCCCGCCTCGTGGATCGCGATCTCCTCGAACTCGTGGTTGCCGCCGACGTGATCCATGTGGTGGTGGGAGTTGACGACCAGCACCGGCCGGTCGGTCAGCGCCTCTACGACCGGCCGGATCGGGTGGACGCCCATGCCCGTGTCGATGAGCGCCGCGCGCGCCGACCCGGCCACGAGGAACGAGGCGACGTGCCCCGGCTCGGCGATCTGCCAGACGCCGGGGCGCAGCTCGTCGACCGCGAACCAGGCGCCGGCGGTGCTCACCTGCGGCTCAGAGCCGCCGGCGTCAGCAGCCATTCGTAGGCCGGCGAGTGCTGCAGGCCGGCGAGGTCCCTGCGCGCGACGAACGTGTCCTTGACGTCGGCGATCGAGATGAACGTGTTGGCGGCGTTGATCTGCGCGCCCATCGTCCGATACAGGCCCGCCGCCGTCGCGGCGGGAGCACCGGCCGCCTCGTCGCGCAGCCTGTCGATCGCGGGCGCCTTGGTCGCGAGCACGTTGATCCCGCCGGTCGAGGACCAGAACGGCTGCGCCCAGGTGTCGGGATGCGCGGCGTCCGGGACCGGCGTCAGCAGCACGAGGTCGGGCGCGGTCGCCGGCGACTTCGCGTACTCGAAGGTGTCGGGCAGTTGCACGCCCTGCAGCGTGACCTTGTAGCCGAGCTTCTGCAACGCGATCTGGATGTTCTCGGCGACCGAGCGCAGCAGCCCGCCGGCGTCGGGGCCGTAGGCGAGCTTCAGCGACCCGCTGCCCTTCGCGCTCGTCCCGCCGCCGGTCGTCGGGGCCGGCTGGCCGGCGAGCATGCCGGCGGGGTACGGGCCCGCGGCCGGGGTGGCGGTCGTGCCGTAGACCGCCTGGGTGATCTTGCCGACGTCGATGACCGCCGCCATCGCGGCCCGCGCCCTGGCGTCCGAGAACGGCTTGCGGTGGGTGTTGACGTAGAGGATCGTGCGGTTGAAGGCGGGCTTCTCGACGACCTGCAGGTTGGAGTCGCCCTTCGCCGCGGGCAGGTCCGACGGCGGGTAGGAGTGCAGGATCACGTCGAGGTCGCCGTTTCGCAGCTGCAGCTGCTGGCTGGAGATGTTGGGCACGATGCTGATCAGCACCTGCTTGAAGAACGGCTTGGCCGCCCAGTAGCCGGCGAACGCCTTCATCGTGTACTGCGTGCCACGGTGAAAGGCGGTCAGCCGGTAGGGCCCGGTGCCGTCCTCACGCTCGGCGAGCCACTTCTGCGAGTGGTCGGATCCCGCGTGGTCGACGAGCGCGGCCGGCCCGATGACCTTCGGCCCCCATGTCGACGCGAGGTAGTCCAGCAGCGCGCCGACGGGGTGGTCGAGATGCAGCGCGACGGTCGCGTCGTCGGGCGTCGTGATCCTGTCGATGTCGGCGACCATGTAGCTCGAGCCGCCCTTGACGGCCTGCCGGCGCTCGATGCTCGCTTTGACGGACTTCGACGTCATCGGGGTTCCGTCGTGGAATTTCACGCCGTCCTGCAGCGCGAACGTGTACGTCCGGCGATCGGGTGAGACCGTCCAGCTCTTGGCGAGCTGGCCGACGATCTTCGTCGAGTCCGGCGCGTAGCGCACGAGGCCCTCGTAGGTCGACAGCGTCACGCTGTTGCCCTCGACGTCGTAGAAGACGTCGGGGTCGGTGACGCTCATGTCCGCCTGGAAGGCGAGGCGCAGCGTCGAGGACCCCGACGAGGATGCCTTCTTCGTGCTGCCGCAGGCGGCGATCGCCAGCGGGCACAGCGCACAGAGCACGACGACGAGCGAGCGCCTCATGGCGACTCTCCTTGGATGGGTGGCGGCACGTCCACGTGTTGACTGAGAACCGGGATGGGCGCGGCAGGCACGACGCCGCCGGCGAGGAGCGTTCCCCAACCGGGCGCGGTGGGCTCGATGCCGGCCATCGCGAGCGCCTTCCACAGCACGACCGCGACGCTGTCGACGATCGGCTTGCCGAGCTCGAGCTCGAGCTCGTGCACGAGCTGGGCGGCGGCCATGCCCGTGCAGATCACCGCGATGCACTCGGCGTCGGGGTGGTCGGCCGCGCGGATGATCGCCCGCACCCGCTCCTCGGAGACGTGGGCCATCTCGCGGTTGGTCTCCACGCGGGCATTGGAGACGCAGACGGCCTGCAGGCCCTCCTGCTCGTAGACCTCGACGATCCGCGCCGTGACGTCGTCGCGATAGGGCACGGCGAGCCCGAAGCGCGTGGTGCCCAGAGCGCGCATGGCCTCGGCCTGGGCGAGCGTCGAGGTCGACGCGGGGATCCCGGTGAGGTCTTCGATGAGCCCGCACAGCGCGCGGTCGGCGTCGAAGCCCAGCCATGCGCCGGAGGTGCCGTTCCAGACGATCGCGTCGACGCAGGCGTCGGCGAGCAGCGCGGCCGCGTCGAGCATCGGGCCCGGCGCGAAATGGCTCGTGCTCTCCGCGCCCAGCGAGATGCTCTGGACGGCGATGCGGCTGAAGTGATGTGAGACCGGCGCCGCGACCGCGGCGCTGATGCAGGCCGTCAGCGGCTCGAGGACGGTGTTGCTCGACGGCGTGATGTGGCCGATCTTCGAGCGCTCCGCCGCAGGCACGTACAACATGGTATGACAATCATACCGTCTTACCCAGGGCGTGTCGAGCGCACGAGCGCAGCGACCTGCCTGCCGGCGAGGTCGAGATGCGCCTGCATCGCCTCGCGCGCGGCCTGCGCGTCGTGGGCGCGGATCGCCCCGAGGATCCTGCGGTGCGCCCGGCGCGCGGTGCCGACGATCTTCGGGTCGGCGAGCGTCGGGCGCTGGGCGTCGAGCAGCACCTCGCGCAGCGAGTCGATCAGCAGGACGAAGTACTCGTTGGCGGTGGTGGCCGCGATCGCGCGGTGAAACTCGACGTCGGCGACGGCGGCCGCGTCGGCGCCGAGGCCCGGCGTGAGCTTGGCCTCGGCGGCGGCGAGCGTCTCGAGCTGCTCGTCGGTGGCGCGCTCCGCCGCGATCCCTGCGGCCGAGACCTCGAGCACGGCGCGCACCTCCAGCAGCGGCGCGTAGTCGACGCGGCGACCGCGCACGTACAGCGTCAGCGACCTGCTGACGACATCGGCGTCGACCGCCGCCACGACGTGCCCGCGCCGCGGGTGGTCGACGAGCAGCCCGCGCGCCTTCAACCCGCGCACCGCCTCGCGGACCACGGGGCGCGAGACCGCGAACTGCTCGCTGAGCTCGCGCTCGGAGGGCAGCTTGTCGCCGACCGTCAGCCGGCCGGCGAGGATCGACTCGGTCAGCGCGTGCGCGACCTTGTCCGACAGCCGCTCGGCGCGGGCGATCTCTTCGAACGCCGGATGGTCTGACGGCATGACCACCACCCTACGCGCATACGCGGCGCGCGACAGCCCGCCGTGCCGTCAGGAGGCGGCGGCCTCCCAGCGGGCGAAGGCCTCCTCGACGGCCCGCTTGGCCGAGGTGTGACGCGCGCTGGATGCGGCGCTGGCCTCCGGCGTCGCCCAGGCCGCGGCCTCTGCGAGATCGGCCTCGACGGCTGTCAGCGCCGCTTCGGCCTGCTCGATCTCGCGCTCGAGCTGCTTGATGTGCCGGCGCGCGTTCTTCGACAGCCCTGTCGAGGCGCCGTTGCCGTTGCCGCGCTCGAGGTCGGCGGCGGTTGCCGCCGCCAGCCGGTCGCCGGCACAGCCGGGAGCTGCGGCGGCGCTCTGCGCCTTGGCCTTCATGGGGGGCTTGGCCTGCTTGGCCACCTTCAGGGGCGGCGGGGCCGGGGCCTGCCTGGCCTTGGGCGCCTGCTTGGCGGCCGCCGGCGCGCGCTCGGCGAGGCGGCGCTCCTCGCGCACGCGCAGGTACTCCTGCCAGCCGCCGTCGTAGGAGCGCAGCGTCCCGTCCTGCACGGCGACCGTCCGGGTGCCGACGGCCTCCAGCAGCGCGCGATCGTGGGAGACGAGCAGCAGCGAGCCCTCGAACGCCAGCAGCGCGTCCTCGAGCGCCTCGCGGCTCTCGATGTCGAGGTGGTTCGTCGGCTCGTCGAGGATCAGGACGTTGGCGCCCGACGCGACGAGGATCGCCAGCGACAGGCGCCGGCGCTCGCCGCCGCTGAGGCCCTCGAGCGGCTTCTCGGCGTCCTCGCCGCTGAAGAGGAAGCGCCCGAGCAGCGCCCGCGCCTTGTTCGGCGTCAGGCCGGTGTGCACCGCGCACGCCTCGATGACCTTGTTCGCCCGCGCGCCCGACCCCTTGCCGATCTCGTCGGCGTGCTGGGAGAGGTGGCCGATCTTCACGTTGTGACCGGTGCGCAGCTTGCCGCGCGCCAGCGGCCGCACGCCGGCGAGCGTGTCGATGAGCGTCGTCTTGCCGGCGCCGTTGGGCCCGACGAGCGTCACGTGCTCGCCGCGCTCGAGGTGGATCTCGGCGCCGTCGAGCAGCACGCGCACCGGGTCCGCGCCGACCTCGACGCGCCCGTCGATGAGCTCGAACACGACGCGGCCCGACCGCTCGGGCGCCTTGAAGTCGAACTTCAGCGCCGTCCTGTCGCGCGGGTCGCGCTCGATCCGCTCGATCTTGTCGAGGCGCTTGACGCGCGACTGCGCCTGCTTGGCCTTCGTCGCCTTCGCACGGAAGCGCTCGACGAACCGCTCGAGGCGCGCGATCTCGGCCTGCTGCTTGTCGATCGCCCGTCCGAGCGCGATCTCGCGCGCGGCCTGCTCGACGCGCCACTGCGTCCACGTGCCGGGGAAGTAGCGCGAGCGGCCCGCCTCGAGCTCGAGAACGCCCGTGCCGACGGCCTCGAGGAACCAGCGGTCGTGGGCGACGAGCACGATCGCGGCATCGAGCGATACGAGCGTCTTCTCGAGCCACTCCAGCGACTCGATGTCGAGGTGGTTCGTCGGCTCGTCGAGCAGCAGCAGGTCGGGGTCGCCGGCGAGCGCGCGGGCCAGCGACGCGCGCGTCAGCTCGCCGCCGGAGAACGTCTTGAGCTGGCGGTCGAGGTCCGCCTCGTCCTCGAAGCCGAGGCCGCGCACCATCGCCGTCGCGCGGTCGCGCCAGGCCCAGCCGCC
>JAXDFS010000329.1:0-4306 GCA_034665465.1 Solirubrobacteraceae bacterium | reverse complement strand
CGTAGAGGTCGTCGGGCGTGCCGGTCTGCTCGATGCGCCCGACGTTGATGACCGCGACCTGCTGGGCGACCTCGAGCGCCTCCTCCTGGTCGTGCGTGACGAAGATCGTCGTCACGTGGACCTCGTCGTGGAGCTTGCGCAGCCAGTCGCGCAGCTCCTTGCGCACGGTCGCATCCAGCGCCCCGAAGGGCTCGTCGAGCAGCAGCACGCGCGGCTGCACGGCGAGCGCGCGCGCGAGCGCCATGCGCTGGCGCTGGCCGCCGGAGAGCTGCGCCGGGTAGCGATCCGCCCAGCCGCCGAGGTGCACGAGCGCCAGAAGCTCGTCGACGCGGTCGCGGATCTCGTCCTTCGGGCGCTTGCGGATCTTCAGGCCGAAGGCGATGTTGTCGCGCACCGTCATGTGCTTGAAGGCGGCGTAGTGCTGGAAGACGAAGCCGACGCCGCGCTCCTGGGCGGGCAGCGTCGTCACGGCCTCGCCGGAGAAGAGGACCTCGCCGCTGTCGGGCACCTCGAGGCCCGCGATGACGCGCAGCAGCGTCGACTTGCCGCCGCCCGATGGTCCGAGCAGGGCCGTCAGCGAGCCGTCGGGCACGCTCAGCGACACGTCCTCGAGCGCCTGGAAGCCGTTGAAGGACTTCGAGACGTTGCGGATGTCGATCGCCACGGCGCTCAGCGCCCCCTGCGGCGGTCGAGCAGCGTCATCGTGCCGATGACCACGAATGCCAGCATCGCGAGGACGACCGAGGCCGCGTACGCCCCGGTCAGGTCGAAGGCCTGGAAGCGCTGCTCGACGAACAGCGTCAGCGTCTCGGTCTGGCCCTCGATCCGCCCCGACACGACGGCGACCGCCCCGAACTCGCCGAGCGCGCGGGCCGTCGTCAGGATCACGCCGTAGGCGACGCCCCAGCGGATCGCCGGCAGCGTGATCCGCCAGAACGCCTGCGCAGGCGAGGCGCCGAGCGTGCGCGCGGCGTCCTCCTGCTCGATGCCGATCTCGCGCAGCACCGGCACGACCTCGCGCACCACGAACGGCAGCGACACGAAGATCGTGGCGAGCACCATCCCCGGCGTCGAGAAGATCACGCGGATGCCGCTCTCCGCCAGCCACGTGCCGATCCAGCCCTTGTTGCCGTAGACCAGGACGAGCGCGAGCCCGACGACGACCGGCGAGACCGCGAACGGCAGGTCGACGAGGGCGGACACGATCGTCTTGCCGCGCCAGCGCCCGCGCACGAGCGCGAGCGCCATGCCGACGCCGAAGATCGTGTTCAGCGGCACGGCGATCGCCACCATCGTCAGCGTCAGCCAGAAGGCGTGCTGGGCGGCGGGCGTCGTCACGGCATCGAGGGCGGGCGCGATCCCGTGCTGGAACGTCCGGTAGAAGACCATCGCGACGGGGATCGCCAGCAGGGCGGCGAGATAGCCGAGCGCGACGATGCGCAGCGTCAGCCGCGATGCCCGGGTCTCAGCGTGCACGGCGCTGCCCCCGGGTCGACAGCCAGCTGACGAAGAGCAGCAGCACGAAGGACAGCACGAGCAGCACGACGCTCACGGCCGCCGCGGCGGCGCGGTTGTCGGACTCGATCTGGCCGAACAGGAACACAGATGCGACCTCGGTCTTGAACGGGATGTTCCCGGAGATCAGCACGACCGAGCCGAACTCGCCGAGCGCGCGCGCGAACGCCAGCCCCGCTCCGGCTGCGATCGCCGGCACGAGGTTGGGCAGCACGATCCGCGCGAAGACGGTGCGCGGCCGGGCGCCGAGCGACGTCGCGGCCTCCTCCATCTCGCGGTCGAGCTCCATGAGCACCGGCTGGACGGAGCGCACGACGAACGGCAGCGTCACGAACGCGAGCGCCAGGCCCACTGCGATGCGGGTGAAGCCGATGTCGAACGGCGCCGGCCCCCTGGGGCCGTAGAGCGCGAGCAGGACGAGCCCGGCGACGATCGTCGGCAGCGCGAACGGCAGGTCGATCAGGGCGTTGACGATGCGCTTGCCGGGGAACTCGTCGCGCACGAGCACCCAGGCGATGAGCGTGCCCGTCACGATGTTCACGACCACGACGAGAAGCGACACGATCACCGTGAAGCGCATCGCCGCGAACGCCTGCGCGCCCGAGATCGCGTGCCAGAAGGCGGCCGTGCCGCCGGTCGTCGACTCGGCGACGACGGCGGCCAGCGGGATCAGGACGACGAGGCTGAGATAGGCGGTCGCGAGCGCGCCGCCGACCGCGGGGCCGCCGCGGCGGCGGCGCCCGCGGGCGGCCCGGCGCGGCAGCGCGAGGGCGTCAGCCGGTGCTGACACCGAGTCCCGCCTCGATCTTCTGCATGACGGACTTCGTCGGATCGAAGAACTTCTTCATGACGGCGTCCCAGCCGCCGAACTTCGTGATGTCGAACTCCCCGGGCGGATCGGGGTACTTCTGCTTGTCGACCAGTGCGGGGATGACCGAGCGATAGCCCTTGGCAGCGAAGATCTTCTGCCCGGCCGCCGAGGTCGCGAAGTCGATGAACGCCTTGGCCTTGGGGCCGGCCTTCGTCGTCGCCGCGATCGGGTTCTCGATGAGGATCGTCTGGTCAGGGATGACGTAGTCGAGCTTCTCGCCCTTCTGCTGGGCGGTGATCGCCTCGTTCTCGTAGGAGATGATCGCATCCCCCTTGCCGCTGGTGAACGTCTGCAGCGAGTCGCGCGCCGCCTTGTCCTGGACGACGACGTTCTTGAAGAGCTTGGCGAGGAAGTCCTGCGCCTGTGCGTCGGTGCGCCCCTGCACGATCTGCGAGCCGTAGGCGGCCATGACGTTCCAGCGCGCGCCGCCGGAGGTGAACGGGTTCGGGGTCAGGACCTGCACGCCGGGCTTGACGAGGTCCTCCCAGCCCTTGATGTGCTTCGGGTTGCCCGGCCGCACGCCGATCACGACGAGCGAGCGGGTGACGATCCCCTTCGTCGGCGTCGAGTTCCAGTCCGCCGCGACGAGGTTCTCCTTGACGAGCTTGGTGATGTCGGGCTCCAGCGAGAGCGCCGCGACGTCCGCGGGCAGCCCCGCGATGACCGCGCGGGCCTGGTCGCCCGACGCCCCGTAGGACTGCGAGAAGGTGACGCCCTTGCCGGCCGGCGTCTTCTGAAAGGCGGGGATGATGCCCTCGTAGGCCTCCTTCGGCGTCGAGTAGGCGACGAGCGAGAGCTTCGAGGATCCGCCGCCGCCGCTCGTGGCGCTGTCGCCGCAGCCGGCGAGCGCAACCGCCAGGCCGAGGACGGTGAGCGCGAAGAGGACCTGCTTCGGTGTCGTTGTCATCCCGATAAAATACATAAACTGCATCGGGTTTGTATGAAATCACGCGTCGCGGGCGTCCTGCAGGCCTGCGAGCCATTCGAGCCAACCGCCGGCGAGCACGAGCCGGGCGAGCTCGGCGTATCCCCCGGCGCCGGGATGGGTCCCGTCGCCGGCCGCCGCCTCCGTGCACCACGCGGTGTTCGCGCCGAGCGCGCCGGCCACGTCGGCGAACGGCACGCCGTGCCGCGCGGCGACGACCCCGAACGCCGCCGACAGCTCGCGGATGCGCTCGTCGTGGGCGGGCTCGCCCGCGGGCGCGGGGCCGACGAGGAGCGCGCTCAGGCCGAGCCGGGCGCTGTCGCCGAGCATGCCTGAGAGTGCTCGCACCGCCGCGTGCGGCTCGACGCGAAGGCGACCGTCCTCGACGGTCGCGTCGTTGGCCCCGACGCAGATCACGACGCCGTGGGCGGCCGCGTCGCGCATCCGCGGGCGCGCCTCGGCGACCAGTCGTCGCGCGACGTCGGCCGACGTCTCGCGGCGCACGCCGAGGTTGTAAGGCGTGAACGGCAGGCCGGCGGCGCACGAGGCCTCTGCGACGCGGCCTACCCAGCCGCGCGCCGTGGGATCGCCCACGCCCGCGACGAAGGAGTCGCCGAAGAACAGGACGCGCCGGTCGGCGCTCACCCGGGGGGCGTCACCGGCCGAGCGTCCGCACGAGCTCGCGTGCGCGCTGGGGCAGGTTTCCCATCAGCTCGCGCAGCTCCGACAGCTCGGCGCGCAGCTGGGCGTCGCCGACCTCCACGGGCAGCAGCGAGTCCTGCAGCGTCGACAGCGTGCCGTCGGCCTCGCGCACCGCCTCGATCGCGCTGTCGATGAAGCCGCGCGCGCCCAGCGACGGCAGGCCGGCGGCCTGCGCCTCGAACGTGCGGCCCTCGAGCCCGTGGCGGGCGGCGAACTGCCCATGCGAGCGGCTCGCGCGCCCGTAGGCGAGCTGCACCGGCCGGAAGAGCTGTTGCTCCAGCGCGTCGCCGGCG
>JAXDFS010000328.1:0-5330 GCA_034665465.1 Solirubrobacteraceae bacterium | reverse complement strand
GCAGCCGGCCGATCTGCGGGCTCGCGCTGCGGCCGGTCGCGGGGATGGCGGACATCGCCCTGAGCCTAGATACTTGCCGGGTGCCCAGCCGCGTGGTCCTCTTCTCGACCGATGCCTGTGCCTACTGCGGGCACGCGCGGTCGCTGCTGGGCAAGCGCGGCGTGGACTTCGAGGAGGTCAACCTCGGCGAGCACCCGCAGCTCCAGGCCGAGCTGCAGAGCGTGACCGGCCTCGACAGCTATCCGCAGATCCTCGTCGACGGCGAGACGCTCGGCGGCCTCAACGAGCTGCGCGCGGCCGACAAGGACGGACGGCTCGCCGCCTGGGGCGAGGCTTAGCTGGAGCCAGGCTTAGGCAACCAGCAGCGATGAGCGGGCCAGCCGCGCCAGCCCCGCCTCCAGGCGCCCGCCCGCGAGCTCGCCGGCCGACGCGCCCGCCACTGCCTCGAGCTCGGCCAGCAGCGCCGGGCGGTCGCGCGTGCCGTCCAGCAGCATGAGCAGCCGGCGCTGCAGCTCGTCGCCCAGCGCAACGGTCGCGTGGCGCAGGTTCGCGACCTCCGGCTGGTCGCGCGCCTGGATGCGCGCGAGCGGGCTGGCGAGCGGCAGCTCGCCGGCGGCCGTGGCCGGCGCCGGTGGATGGACGTGCAGCTGCACGAGGTTCGTGGTCGCGTACAGGCGCAGCAGCGCCGCGCAGACGGCGGGCAGCGCCTGGGCCATCGCCTCGCCGCCGGCGAGCTCGACCACCGGCACCGCTGCCGGCCAGCGCTCGCCCGCGCGCTGCATGACCGCCACGATCAGCTCGTTCTCGATGGTCATGCGCGAGCCGCCCGGGGCCCAGAACGTCACGCGCCCAGGCCTGGCGGGGTCCTCGACGCTCCAGCGCGCGGGCGAGGACACGGCGAGCTGCGCGATCACCTCCGCGCGCGGCATGCGATCGATCTGCACCTGCGCGTGGCAGAGCAGCGTCTGGCGAAAGCGCCGTACGCGGAGGTAGTCGAGCACCTGCTCCTGGCGCACCACGTCGTCGTCGGCGAGCAGCTCGCGCTTGAGCTCCTCCGGCACGCCGCCGACCTGCATCTCCAGGAAGTTGGCCTCCGCGAGGTACTGCAGCCCGTGTGCCCCGGCGCGCCGGGCGAACTCGCTGAAGAGAAACGGGTCGCTGACCGGGGCGAGCACGTCGTGGAAGAGCAGCGCATCGGGGCGGTCGAGCAGCGAGGCGGCCTCCGCGCCGAGCAACGTCGCCTGCCCGTCGGGGCCGCTGAGCAGGGCGAGCACGCGGCGCGCCTCTGCGATCCGCGCGGCGGGCTCCTCGATGCCCTGCAGCTTGATCGCGAGCAGCTCGCGCAGCGTCTGCGGCACGCGCGCGCCGGGCAGCGCGTTGTAGCTGACGTACGCGATGCCGTTCGCCGCCAGCGCGTGCGCGCACAGCGCGAGGATCTGCGCGCGAACCGGCTCGGGGACCCACGAGAAGACGCCGTGCGCGACGACGTAGTCAAAGCTCGCGCCCGCCGTCTGGAAGTCCTGCGCGCCGACCTGCTCGAAGCGCACGTTGGCGAGCCCCAGCTCGCGGGCGATCTCGGCGGCGCGCGCGATGGCGTGGCCCGAGGGGTCGATTCCAACGAAGCTCGAGTCCGGCAGCGTGAGCGCCATCGGCAGCAGGTTGCCGCCGTCCCCGCAGCCGATCTCGAGCACCCGGCAGGCCGCAGGCGGCGCGCCATCCAGCCCGAACAGCGCGCCGAGCGTGGCCAGTCGGTCGGGGTGCGTCTGTGCGAACGCGTGTCCGGGATAGGGGACCGCGTCGTAGAGCGAGGCGTCTGCGGGCGGCGGCGGCATCGCGGCGCGATCTTCGCAGGCGGCGCGCCGGCCGCGCCTCCGGATGACGGCGCGGCCAGTGTCCTGCCCAGTGGTCGCCCTGCGACCAAGATCCAGGACGGTACGCGCCGCAGCGACGGGGGCGTCCTAGCCCTCGGAGCTGACGATCGGGCAGTCGACGATGAACCCACCCGGTCCGAACGGCGCGCCGCCCGGGCCCGTGATCGCGCCCGCAGCGGCGAGGTCGAACACGTCGTCGACGCTCGTCTGGCGCACGTCGGCCCCGGCCGCGGCAGCGGCGGCGCTCCAGGCCGCAGGGTGCACGTCCCACAGCGGGCTGTAGCGGCCCTGGTTGGGCTTCCAGGCGAGGACGTTGAGCGGGTCCAGTCCGTCCAGCAGCGCGGAGTTCAGGCCCTGGCGCTGCGGGTTGGCGGCCCCGGTCTGACCGTTGACGAACGCGACGAGGGTCGCCCGGGCAGAGTCGGTCCCGTCGCCGCCGGCGAACGGGGCGGCGTTCAGGGCCGGCGCGTAGGTCGAGTTCTCGAGCGTCGCGACGCCCGGGTCAGACGCGTCCGTGGAGACGTAGCGGACGGCCTGCCCGCGCGCGAAGCCGTCGGTCAGCAGCAGCGTCGCCGTGCGGGCAGCGCTGTCGAGATTCGTGATCTTGTCGGCGCGCCCGGTGTCGTTGGCGATCTGCGGCGCGTTGAGGATCGTGCCGTCGGGCAGCTCGATCAGCGGCGTGTAGCCGGCATCGCCCACCGCACCCGGCTCGGCGGCCGCCGGCGGGAAGCCGCCGGGACCCGGGACCACCCGGCGGACCGGACGGAAGTCGATGCTCGCCGGGAAGTCGATGACGCCGTCGCGGACGGTGACCTTCTGGACGGCGGTCGTGCCGCGTGCGTTGCGCAGCTTGTTGGCGCGGTTGACGCCGTAGCGCTCGGCCGCGGCGCTCGTCGACGCGTCCAGGACGATGTACGAGACGCCGTGGCCGCCGCTCGTGCCGTGGTAGATCGGGAAGGTGGCCGTGTGGTCGGCGGGATGCTCGACCGCGCTCGTGATGAAGAGCCGGCCGCCACCCCCGGCGAGGGCCGACGGCGGGGTGGCGAGGACGCCGGCGCCGAGGGCGCAGGCCAGCCCGGCGAGCAGGGCTCGCGGACGGGTGGGGGAGAGCGACAGGGACATGCGGCGAACCTCCTTGAGGGGAACCTTGTGTGGCTCCCTCCAAGTGCCGCCGCGGACCGAGCTGTTACGCCACTGCGCGTTCGGTAAGGAATGCGAAAGACAGCGCGGGGCTCATCCCGGCCGCCGTCACGCCGAGCGCTGCGGCTCGTCGCCGATGCCGTCGAGGCACGCCTTGAGCTGCGAATGCGTCAGGGGCGCGCTGCGCAGCAGCGCGCGCGCCTCGGCTCGGGTCAGCAGCGGGCTTTCCGCGTCCGGCTTGCCGCCATCGATGCAGGACAGCACGGGCGGTGTCGAGTCGGAGGCTGCCGGTCGCTTGCGCGCCACGGGAGGCCCCCTTTCCGTCGGGGGTGAAGCCAGTGAGTCCGCCGTGGTTCCGGTGACGGCCCCGCAAGGCCTTGGGGTGCCTATGAACCTATTCCTGTTGTCAAGGACAATGGGGCGGTGCCCGAGCTGCGTCCAGGTGATCTGCTCGGTGGCTGCCGGATCGAGGCGGTCATCGGCCGCGGGGGCATGGGCATCGTGTACCGCGGCCTGCAGCTCGACCTCGGGCGGCCCGTGGCGATCAAGGTCATCGCGGGCGAGCGGGCGGGCGACGTCGAGTTTCGCGAGCGCTTCGTCCGCGAGGCGCGCATGGCGGCGGCGATCGACCATCCGAACGTCGTGCCGGTCTACGCGACCGGAGAGCAGGACGGCGCGCTGTATCTCGTCATGCGCTACGTCGCGGGCAGCGACCTGCACAAGCTCCTGCGGCGCGGGGGCCCGTTGCCCGCGCAGCGCGCTGCGGCGATCGTCGCGCAGGTCGGCGCCGCCCTGGACGCCGCCCATGCCGCCGGCCTCGTGCACCGCGACGTCAAGCCCGCCAACGTCCTGCTCTCCGGCGACGACCATGCCTACCTCAGCGACTTCGGGCTCATGCGCGCGCTGGATCCCCATCACCCGATCACCGACAGCGGGCAGTGGATGGGCACCGTCGACTTCGCCTCGCCCGAGCAGCTCAGCGGCGCGGCGGCCGACGCGCGCTCGGACGTCTACTCGCTCGGCTGCGTCCTGCAGGCGGCGCTGACGGGATCGCCGCCGTTCCCGCGCGGCACCGTGCCCGCGACGCTGCTGGCCCACCTGCACGACGAGCCGCCGCGCCCGTCGGCAGGCGGCGCGCCGCGCGAGTTCGACCGCGTGGTGGCCCGCGCGCTGGCGAAGTCACCCGCCGAGCGCTACCCGTCGGCCGGCGATCTGGGGCGCGCCGCGCTGGCCGCGGCCCGCGGCGAGTCGGTGACCGAAACCGAGCGCACCGTGGCGATCGGCAGGGCCGCCCCGCCCGCGCGCACCGCCGCGACCGCGATCGCTACGCCCGCGGCCACGCGTCTGTCCGAGCCGGTGGCCGAGGCGGCGACCGCCCCCGTGCGGGCGGGCCGCTCCCGCCGCCCGATCCGGCGCGCCGCCCTGCTCGCGGCCGTCGGGCTGCCGCTCGCCGGGGTCGCGACCGTCGCGGTGCTCATGCTCGCCTCCGGCGGGGGAAGGGAAGCCGCGGCCGCGCCCTCGACGCCGCTCGCCGCGGGCGACGTGCGGGCCGTCGCCGACGCGTTCGCGCAGGCCTACGAGACCGAGGACGGGGCGGCGCTGCGCAGGCTGCTCACCAGCGACGTGCAGCGCGTGCTGCCCGACGGCGACGTGCACGGCCGCGCGGCGGTCGCGGCGCAATACGAGGCCCAGTTTCGCGACAACGCCACGCAGAGCTACGACCTCGAGGACGTGGTTGTCAGCGGCGGGCGCACCGGGCGCGCGAGCGCCGCCTATCGCGTGCGGCGAGCCGGCGGGCCGTCGCTGCGGGGCCGGATCGTCCTCGGCATCGTGCGCGATCGCGGCGCGTCGCGGATCGCGCTCATCGCGGTGACGCCCAGCGCCTGAGCCTCAGCAGCCCTTCGCGACGATCACGTGCACGGTTCGCCCGCGCCGCACGCGCGCGCCGGGGCGCGGATCCTGCTCGCACACGATGCGCGGCCCCGCCCGCAGCAGGTCGAGGATCCCGCCGGCGCGCTGCACCGAGGCCTGCAGACCGAGCGGCGCGAGCCGGCCGTCGAGCTCGTCCTCCGCGACGCCCGTCAGATCGGGCACGCTCACGAGCACGTCGCGCGTGACCCGCAGGGCCGCGAACGCCGGCCGGCGCCGCGACGCCGAGGCGGCGACGTCGAGGAGGTTGACGCCCGGCGCCAGCGGCACCACCACCGTGAAGCGGCCCTGCGTCACGAGCGCCGGGCGCCCGAGCACCGAGACGTCGGCCGTCGAGGGGCTCACGCGCCCCTCCACGTCGACGGTGCCGCCGCGCACGGTCGCCCCGTC
>JAXDFS010000327.1:0-3344 GCA_034665465.1 Solirubrobacteraceae bacterium | reverse complement strand
GTGGACCTGTTCGCGCAGCACGAGCCGGGCCAGCAGGACGGTGATCACCGGGTAGAGCGAGCCGGCCACCGATACCAGTGAGACGAGCCCCTTGGTCGTCGCTGCGGCGAACGCGAGGTTCGCCGATACATCGAGCGTTCCGGCCAGCGCGAGCGCCGGCAGGTGCGGCCGGGCGAGGCGCAGCTTCGGGCGCATCACGAGGGCCGCGGTCAGCAGCATCGTGACGGACGTGGCTCGGTTGACGAGGCTCGCCCACACGGCGCCGCCATCGCTTGCGACGTCGAGGAAGAGGAAGAAGCCGCCGATCAGGAGCGCCGACAGGCCTGCCAGCAGCGCTCCGGTTGCCAAGCGCGCGCCGCGGTGGCTCTCGGGGTCGGGCTCACGCGACGACATGATCGCGCCGGCCAGGGCGACCACGATTCCGATCGCCTGCAGCGCGCTGGGCCGGTCGCCCGTTGCGACGCCGACGACCACCGGGATGATCGCGGCGGTGGCGGCGATCGGGACGACCACGCTCATCTTGCCCACGGCCATCGCGCGGAAGAAGCAGGCCAGCCCGGCCGTGCCGGAGATCGCCGACAGCACCGCCATGACGATCTCGCGCGTGCCCGGCGCAGGCTCGTGCGCGGCAACCGCCACGGCGAGGATCCACACGAACCCGACGAGCTGCGAGAAGACGAGCACGACGAGCACGGGAAGGACGCGGCTCTTCGAGCCGCCGATGAAGTCGCCGAAGCCCCACATCACGCTGGCGAACAACGCCAGCCCTATGCCGAGCACTACAGGCTGCCCGGCACTACGGCCTGCGGGCGCTGCCGAGGATGTGCGGTATCCCGAACGCTCCGGACGGGAACGGGAAACGGCGGCTGCGCTGCACCATGAAGCCGGCCTGTTCCATCGCCCGGCGCGTGTCGCGCGTCATGTGGCAACCACCCGCGATGCGGGGCCAGAGCGTCGCGTCCATGAAGCGCTGGAACCTGCGCCGGCTCGCGCGGTTGGAGATCACGTGCTCGTAGAACCGAAGCTCGCCGCCGGGCTTGATCACGCGGCGGAGCTCCGCCAGCGCAGCAGCCTGGTCGGGCACCGAGCACAGGACCAGCGACGCCACGCCCGCATCGACCGACTCGTCCTCGAGCTGCAACCGCTCCGCCAGGCCGTCGACGACGCGGACGGTCACGGGCGCGGTCGCCGCGGCTGCCTCGGCCTTGGCCCGCAGGTACGGCTCGGGCTCGACAGCGACGACCTCGGTGACTGCCGCCGGGTAGTGGGCGAAGTTCGAGCCGACGCCGGCTCCCACCTCGACCACGCGCCCCGATAGGCCGGCCAGCAGCTCCTGGCGGTTCTCGATGCCGCCGCGCGCGTCCTCGTGCGCCGCGAAGCGGGCGTAGGCGCGTGCGAACAGCGGGTGCTTGACGGCGTGCGGCGGCACTAAGGCTTGCGCCCGTACATCAGCACCAGCAGCCGCTCGAGCAGCTTCGCGTTGCGCTTGGAGAACGGGAACCAGTACAGCTCCCGCTTCATCGCGAAACGCGTGACGAGGATGGCGTGAGCGTGGGAGTACTTGCGGATGCCCGCAGCGCTGTGGCGCACGCCGATGCCGGACTCCTTGACGCCCCCGAAGGGCAGCTCCTGTGCGGCGTAATTGGCCACGGCATCGTTCACGCAGCTGGAGCCCGCCTCGATCTGCGACGCAATCCGCTCGCCCTTCGCGATGTCCTTGGTCCAGACGCTGGAGTTCAGCCCGTAGCGCGAGTCGTTGGCCTTCTCGAGCGCCTCGTGCTCGTCGCGCACCTTCATGACCGGCAGGATCGGGCCGAACGTCTCGTCCTGCATCAGCTTCATCGTGTGGTCGACGTCGACGACGACGGTCGGCTCGAAGAAGCGGCCCGGCCCTGGGCCGCGCTTGCCGCCGACAAGCACCGTCGCGCCCTTGGCGACGGCGTCCCTGATGTGTTCGTCCATGAGATCGGCCTGCGGCGCGAACGTGACGGCTCCGACATCGACCGCCCCGATCTCGCCCGGGACACCCTGGCGCAGCGCGCGCGTCTTCTCGACGACCTTCGCGACGAACTCGTCGTAGACCGGCTCCTCGACGTATACGCGCTCGATCGCCTGGCAGATCTGACCGCCGTTCGCCATCGACCAGAAGACGGAGCCGTTCGCGGCGCGCTCGACGTCCGCGTCGCGCAACACGATCATCGGGTCCTTGCCGCCGAGCTCGAGCGAGTGCGGCGTGAGCGTCTCGGCGGCCTTCACGGCCACCTTCTTGCCCGTCGCCACCGAACCCGTGAACATGACGTAATCGACGTGCTCGATGAGGGCGGCGCCGGTCTGGCCGCGACCGGTGGCCACCTGCATCACGCCGTCGGGCAATCCCGCCTCGCGCATGCACTCCTGCATCAGCAGCGTGGTGAGCGGGGTGATCTCGCTCGGCTTGAAGACCACCGCGTTGCCGGCCGCAAGGGCGGAGATGCCGTCGCCGAAACAGTTCGTAAGCGGGTAGTTCCACGGTCCGATGACGCCGATCACGCCGATGACGCCGCGCGGGTTGTAGCGCACGATCAGCTTCTTTCCGAGCATGAACGGCGAGTGGCTCTTGACCTTCTCGTCCTTCAGGTGCTTCGGCGCGGACTTCGCCCAGTACCCGAACGAATCGGCGATGAACAGCACCTCGGTGAGCATCGCGTCCTCGCGCGTCTTGCCCGTCTCCTCGACGATGGTGCGCGCAACGCGGTCGCGGTTGTCGACCAGCCACTTGCGCGCGCGCTTGAACACCTTGGCGCGGGCGTCATAGCCCATCTCGGCCCAGGCCGGCTGCGCTGCTCGCGCCGCCTTGACCAGCCGCGCCACCTCTTCGGCGCCCATGTCGGGCACGTGTCCGATGATCTGCCCGGTAGCCGGGTTCTCTACGGGAATCTGACCGTCCGCGCCGCCGCCGTTGGAAGTGCCTGCCGATGCGGGAGTTTCGAGGGTCGCCATGGCCGGCAAGCCTACTCCTGGAACGCCACGCTCTCGATCACCGCGTCCTGCTTCGGGCGGTCGTTGTGGTCGGTCTCGCCGCCCTCGATCTTGTCGACCACATCCATGCCCTCGACTACCTGCCCGAACACGGTGTGCTTGCCGTCGAGCCACGGCGCCGCGGCGGTCGTGACGATGAAGAACTGGCTGCCGTTGGTGTTCGGGCCGGCGTTCGCCATCGCGAGCGCGCCGCGCACGATCTTCTTGTCGTTCTTCTCGTCGTCGAACGTGTAACCGGGCCCTCCCCGGCCGGTGCCGGTCGGGTCGCCGCCCTGGATCATGAAGTCCTTGATCACGCGGTGGAAGATCACCCCGTCGTAGAAGCC
>JAXDFS010000326.1:0-5968 GCA_034665465.1 Solirubrobacteraceae bacterium | reverse complement strand
CTCGCCTCGGTCCCCAGCGACGCCGTCATCGTGCGTTCGACGATCGACCTCGCGCACAATCTCGGCCTGACGGTCGTCGCGGAGGGCGTCGAGGACGCGGCCGCCCTGGACATGCTCGTCGAGTACGGCTGCGACAGCGCGCAGGGCTTCTTCTTCAGCCCTCCCCGCCCGGCAGACGAGCTGACGGCCTGGCTCACCGACTCGCCGTTCGGCGCATCGAAGGCGTCCGCGAACTGAGCGCGCCGCCATGCGCCACGAGTACTCTCCGGCGATGAGCGAGAACCTACGCGTCGTGCGAGGCTGGATCTACGTCGACGGCACCCGGCAGGACGATGGCACGATCAAGCTCGGCACGGGGGGCGAGATGCGCTTCAACCCGTTCGAAGCGGTGTCACAGCGCGAAGACACGCAGATCACCTGGGGTCACATCCTCAAGGCCTCGGTGCAGCGGCTCGCGTTCTGGCGCCGGTAGCGGGCACGACGTGCGGCTGCCGGGCTCGAGAACGCTGCGCGCCGCGGCGCTCGGTCTGCTCGTCGCGATGTCCGGCGCCGGCGCCGTGGCAGGCGCCACGCAGCCGGCGCCCTGTTCGGCGGGCGGCCTCCGTGCTGCGTTTCGCGTCGTGGCGGGAAGCGCGGGGGCCGGCTCGATCACGTACACCGTCAGGCTGACCAACCGTCGCGCGCGCGCATGCGTCGTGTCGGGCCGCCCGGGCCTGCGCCTGCTCGGCGCCCACGGCGCGGCGTTGCCGACGGCGGTCGCTCCCGACCGGCCGGGAACCGGCGCGGCTGCCCTGATCGCCGTCGGCCACGGTCGCACGGCGATCGCGCTGGCGCGGTTCAGCCCGGACATCCCGGGTCGTGGCGAACCGGCAAAGGGGCGCTGCGAGCACGTCGCACACCGCGTGCGCGTGAGCCTCGCCTCGCCCGGCTCGGGCAGCCTCACGGGCGCCGTCTCACCCCCGACGCCGGTCTGCGATCACGGCCGCATCGCGGAGGGCCTGCTGCACCTCTCCGCGGTGGGCGGATGACGCTCGGAGGCTCGCCGGCGGCGCGGAGGCGAGCTCGTCAGTACCAGGCGCCGGAGTCGCCGGAACGCCCCAGCTCCCAGCGCCCCACCGAGCGTTCGAGCCGCCAGGAGCCCAGCGCGATGGCCAGCAGGAAGATGCCGTAGCCCGCGAAGCCGTCGACCGCGGCGGCGATCACGAGCAGCCAGGCGAATACGGCGATCCATGCGAACGGGCGCCAGGGCAGATGCGGGAGCGAGCGGCTCGCGCTCGGCGCAGCAGGCCGTTGCTCGTCCTCGGGCTCCCATCCACGCGTGTCGATGAGCATTGATCTCGACGGTAGCTCAGGCGTCAAGCCGGGACCGATCTCGATGTGAGTGTGCGAGGGCCGGTCGCGGGTAACCAGCAGGCCGATGCCGACACGCGAGCAGGTTCTCGCCCTTCTGGATGAGGGACTGGGCTACGAGGCCGCCGGGCGCTCGCTCGGGGTACCCGCCGGCCAGGCGTACCTGATCGCGACCGGGCTGCCCGCCGACGGCAGCGGCAGCCCGACGCCCGAGGACCTGCGCCGGCCCGGCGTCAGCGCGACGAGCACGCAGCGGCTGTCCAACCCGCCGGCGCGCAACCCGACGACCAGCGACACGGTCCGAGCCTGGATCCGCGCGCGGGCGCAGGGGGACGCGCAGATGCAGCAGGCCGCGGCGGCCGGGCAAGGGAAGGGGCCGTCGAGCTCGTGAAGTCGCCGCGCGACGCGCTGCAGTCCTGGCCGGTGCTGCGCCAGCTGCGCGGGGAGGACAGCCTCGGCCGCGGTGCAGCCGCGCAGTCCGAGGCCAGCCGGAACCTGCACGCGCGCACGACGGGCGCCGACGAGGTCGTCAAGTCCGTCTGCCCCTATTGCGCCGTGGGCTGCGGGCAGAACGTCTACGTCAAGGACGGCCGCGTCGTGCAGATCGAGGGCGACCCCGACTCGCCGGCCAGCCGCGGGCGGCTGTGTCCGAAGGGCTCGGCGACGCTCGAGCTAACGACCGGCCCCGGCCGCGAGCACAGCGTGCTGTACCGCCGCCCCGGCGCCGCCGACTGGGAGCCGCTGGAGCTCGACACCGCGATGGACATGATCGCCGACCGCGTGATCGAGGCCCGCCGCGAGAGCTGGCAGTGGACGGTCGACGGCGGGGCCGTGCGCCGCACGATGGGCATCGCCTCCCTCGGCGGGGCGACGCTCGACAACGAGGAGAACTACCTCATCAAGAAGCTGCTGACCGCGCTCGGCGTCATCCAGGTCGAGAACCAGGCCCGCGTGTGCCACAGCTCGACCGTCTCGGCACTGGGGACCTCCTTTGGGCGCGGCGGCGCGACGACGTTTCCCGGCGACCTGCAGCACAGCGACTGCATCGTCATCCAGGGGTCCAACATGGCCGAGGCGCACCCGGTCGCCTTCCAGTGGGTGATGGAGGCCAAGGCGCGCGGGGCGACGCTCATCCACGTGGACCCGCACTTCAGCCGCACCAGCGCCCTCGCCGACCTCTTCGTGCCGCTGCGCGCCGGGACCGACATCGCGTTTCTCGGCGCGATCGTCAACCACGTCCTGACGCAGGAGGCCGACTTCCGCGAGTACGTGCTGGCCTACACGAACGCCTCGACGATCGTCAGCGAGGACTTCCGGGACACCGAGGATCTCGACGGCCTCTTCTCCGGCTTCGACCCCGAGACGGGCAAGTACGCCGACACCGACAGCTGGAACTACGCCGGCGCGGGCGTCAAGGCGGCCTCCGGACAGCGCGACAAGCCCCAGCAGGACAACGCACGGCCGTCGGTGCAGAGCTCCGGGCACAGCGAGTCGCACGGCTCGGGGGGGCACAAGCTCGACGGCGAGCCCCAGCGCGACGAGACGCTTCAGCACCCGCGCTGCGTGTGGCAGATCCTCAAGCGCCACTACGCGCGCTACACGCCCGAGATGGTGCAGCGCGTCTGCGGCGTCGAGCCCGCGGTCTTCGCCCGCGTCTGCGATGCGCTCACCTCCAACTCCGGCCGCGATCGCACTTCCTCGTTCGTCTACGCCGTCGGCTGGACGCAGCACACCGTCGGGACGCAGTACATCCGCGCGGCCGCCGTGCTGCAACTGCTGCTCGGCAACATCGGGCGCCCCGGCGGCGGCATCATGGCGCTGCGCGGGCACGCGAGCATCCAGGGCTCCAGCGACATCCCGACGCTGTTCGACGTGCTGCCGGGCTACATCCCGATGCCGCACGTCCGGGAGCACCCGTCGCTGGAGCAGTTCATCGAGAGCGACGCGGCCGACACGGGCTACTGGGCGTACATGCGCGCCTACATGGTCAGCCTGATGAAGGCGTGGTGGGGCCCGGCCGCGACGAGCGACAACGACTTCTGCTTCGAGTACCTGCCGCGCCTGACCGGCAGCCACAGCACCTACGACACGGTCTTCGAGCAGCTCGCCGGGCGCTGCAAGGGCTACTTCCTCATGGGCGAGAACCCCGCGGTCGGCTCGGCGAACACGAAGCTGCAGCGGCTGGGCATGGCGGCGCTCGACTGGCTCGTCGTGCGCGACTTCACGCTCATCGAGAGCGCCACGTGGTGGAAGGACGGGCCGGAGATCGAGACCGGCGAGCTGCGCACCGCCGACATCGACACCGAGGTCTTCTTCCTGCCCGCGGCGTCGCACACCGAGAAGGACGGGACGTTCACCAACACCCAGCGCATGCTGCAGTGGCATCACCGCGCGGTCGAGCCCGAGGGCGACGCGCGCAGCGACCTGTGGTTCATCTACCACCTGGGGCGGCGCATCCGCGAGAAGCTCGCGGGATCGACCGACGAGATGGACCGCCCGGTCCTGGAGCTGACCTGGGACTACCCGACCCACGGCTCGCAGGACGAGCCCAGCGCCGAGGCCGTGCTCGCAGAGGTCAACGGCTGGGATCACGAGGGCAACCCGCTGTCGACCTACGAGGCGCTGCGCGACGACGGCTCGACCGCGTGCGGGTGCTGGATCTACTGCGGCGTCTACGCCGACGGCGTCAACCAGTCCGCGCGGCGCAAGCCCGCGCGCGAGCAGAACTGGACCGGCGCCGAGTGGGGCTGGGCCTGGCCCGCCAACCGCCGCGTGCTCTACAACCGCGCCTCCGCCGATCCCCAGGGCAAGCCCTGGAGCGAGCGCAAGGCGCTCGTGTGGTGGGACGAGGAGCAGGGCCGCTGGACCGGCCACGACGTGCCCGACTTCCCGCCCGACAAGCGCCCGGACTACGAGCCGCCGGAGGGTGCCAAGGGCAAGGAGGCGCTCGCCGGAACCGACCCGTTCATCATGCAGGCCGACGGGCGCGGCTGGCTCTACGTGCCGGCCGGCCTGGCCGACGGGCCGCTGCCGACGCACTACGAGCCGCAGGACTCGCCGGTGGCCAACGCGCTCTACGGCCAGCAGCGCAACCCGCCGCGCAAGACCTATCCGCACCGCCACAACCGCTATCACCCCAGCGGCGACGAGCCGGGCTCCGACGTCTTCCCGTTCGTGCTGACGACCTACCGGCTGACCGAGCACTTCACGGCAGGCGGCATGAGCCGCTGGAACAAGTACCTCTCGGAGTTGCAGCCCCAGCTGTTCTGCGAGGTCTCGCCCGAGCTCGCGGCCGAGCGCGGCCTGAAGGACCGCGACTGGGCGACGCTCGTCACCGCGCGCGGCGCGATCGAGGCGCGCGTGCTCGTGACCGACCGCATGGCGCCGATCGCGCTGAGCACGGAGCCGCCGCGCATCGTGCACCAGATCGGCATGCCCTACCACTGGGGCCCCAACGGCCTGGCCAGCGGCGACGCGATGAACGAGCTGTCCGCGATCGTGCTGGAGCCCAGCGTCCACATCCAGGAGGTCAAGGCGCTGAGCGTCGACATCCGCCCGGGCCGGCGCCCGCACGGCCCGGCGCTCGACGAGCTGCTCGACGACTACTGCCGCCGGGCCGGCATCACGGCCGAGACAGGGGTGGCGCCGTGAGCGAGGCGTCTGCGCTGCCGATCCATCGCGTCGTCCCCGAGGACCCGGCGGGCGACGCGGGCCACGTCGACCACCCGCCGCGGATGGGCTTCTTCACCGACACGTCGGTGTGCATCGGCAGCAAGGCCTGCGAGGTCGCCTGCAAGGAGTGGAACCAGGTGCCCGAGGACGGGCTGAACTTCCTCGGGCTGTCGTTCGACAACACCGGCGAGCTCGGCGCCGACACCTGGCGCCACGTCGCGTTCATCGAGCAGCGCAAGCCGCTCGCGCTCCAGGATCCCGGGGTCGACGTCGCGCAGGACGGTGCGGCGGGCATCGAGGCCGGCGGCGCCTCGGGGCGCGAGGGCTTTCGCTGGCTCATGGCCTCGGACGTCTGCAAGCACTGCACACACGCCGCCTGCCTGGACGTCTGCCCGACCGGCGCCCTGTTTCGCACCGAGTTCGGCACCGTGGTCGTCCAGCAGGACATCTGCAACGGCTGCGGCTACTGCGTCCCGGCGTGCCCGTACGGTGTCATCGACCAGCGCAAGGAGGACGGCCGCGTCTTCAAGTGCACCCTCTGCTATGACCGGCTGGGGGAGGGGGCGGAGCCCGCTTGCGCCAAGGCCTGCCCGACCAACTCGATCCAGTTCGGCGAGCTCGACGAGCTGCGCGAGCGCGCCGGCGCGCGCGTCGAGCAGATGCACGAGGCCGGCATCGCCGAGGCGCGCCTGTACGGCCACGACCCCGGCGACGGTGTCGGTGGCGACGGGGCGTTCTTCCTCCTGCTCGACGAGCCCGAGGTCTACGGGCTGCCGCCGGACCCGGTCGTCACGACCCGCGACGCCGCGTCGATGTGGCGCCACGCGGGGATCGCCGCCGCGGGCCTGCTGACCGGGATCGCGCTGAGCTTCGCGGGGCGCCGGCCGTGAACCGCTCCTCGGTCGCCCGCGACGGCCAGCACGGCGTGCGGCCCGAGCGCGAGGCG
>JAXDFS010000325.1:0-14385 GCA_034665465.1 Solirubrobacteraceae bacterium | reverse complement strand
TCCCGCCCGGTGTCAGGGTCGGCGACGCGACGAGGGCGTAGGTGTCGGTGGCGACGGCACTCGGGTTGCCCGCGGTGTCCAGCGCGATCGACTTGATCGCGAGGCTCGCATTGACGCCGATCGGCGTGCTGTAGGCCTTCGTCGCCGGGGTGACGCTCGTTGCCGGCGCCGACCCGTCGGTCGTGTAGAAGAGCGAGGCGTTCGCATCGGCGTCGAACAGCGACACCGACTGATTGGCGGTGTAGGTGCCGCCGGGCGGCGTGGCGGTCGGCGCCGCGGGGGCGACGGTGTCCTTCTTGATCGCCAGCGTGGTACCCGCGAGCGCGCCACCAGGCGTCGTGACCGTCACCGATGCCGTCAGGGTGCCGTCGGCGAGCGCGGCCACGTCGGCGGCCGGGATCGACGCGGTCCACGTCTTCCCGCCTGTCCCGGCGGACAGCGTGCCGGCGACGGCCGTCGTGACGCCGGTGCCCGCGTCGGCGACCTTCACCGACACTGCGCTGGCATCGGACTGCGCGATGCCGCTGAGGCCCAGGGCGGCCGTGACGTTGACCGAGTTGACCGTCGGAGCGCTGTTGAAGACGTGGTCGCTGGCGGTGACGCCGTTGGACGCCAGCGGCGCGGTGCACGGAGCGGTCGGGCCGCCGAAGAAGCTGCTCTCGTAGATCGTGAGCTCCTGCCCGGTGGCCGGGTTGGCGCCGAGCCACAGCGCGCGCGGATCGGAGCGCATGACCTCGGTGACGTCGCTGGCCGAGAGGTTGGTGTACTCCACCGTCCAGTTGGTGGTGCTCCCGTCCCAGGAGAACTTGCCGCCGTCGGTTGCGGGGGCGGCGCCGCCGGCGCGCAGGGTGCGCTTGCCGTTGCGCTGGAAGAGGTTGCCGGTCGTCACGAAGCGCTGCTCGACCTGCGCATCGGGCAGTCGCGCGCCCGTGGCGGTCTTGGCCGTGCCGTGGACGACGATCCTGCCGGAGGACGGGTTCGTGGGGGCCTGCGTCGTCACGTTCGCCGTCGTGGTCTGGTCCTGGACGCCGACGTTGGCGGCGGTCGTCGAGCTGTCGACGGTCGTGCGCACGATGTCGCCGGGCAGGATGTCGGGCGTGTTGGTCAGCCAGCAGCCGCCGCCGGGGTGGTTGACCTCGACCATGCCGTCGAAGCCGGCCGTGGTCGTGTCGTCCTGGGCCGCGATCGGCGGCGTGACGCCGATCTGGATCCCGTTGCGAATGACGGTCACGACGACGTTGTCGCCGTCGGCGAACCCTGCGGCGGAGACGAAGTCGCGCTGGGGGAAGGAGATGATCGTGTGCGGGAGAGCCGGTGGCTCGTTTGGCGCCGCGCCGGCGGTCGCCGGGATCGCCAGGGCTGTGAGCCCAAGCGCGATGGTCGCGACGCGTGCGCGACGTCTGCTGAGGATGGTGGAGGGCCGCGTGCGAGCGTGCGCCGTGCTGCCCCGGTCGGCGAAGTTGTGCATCAAAACCCCTTTGGATATTCGTGACCAAGGGCGCTCCCCCAGCCGTGACAGACGGTCCCAGAACAGGTCACTCACCAAAAGAAGGGAACCGGTATACGTCGCTGTCAGTCGCCGCACACATCGTCGGACTCCTGTCACCGGCGTCCCCCGACGAGAGTCGGGCGGTCTGTCCTCTGACCGGGGGACGCGTCAGTGGACATGGGCTGCACGAGCCCACGCACAGGGACGGTCGCGCCGCGCACGCTCGCGGCGGATGCAGCCGGGCCGGCCGGTGAAGCAGGCGGGTGCGGCTAACCGGCCGGGGCGGGGCCCGGGGAGGGCGCCGGCGGCTCGGCGCGCGGCAGCGAGCCGCGGTTGACGCCCGACGCGCCGGTGTCGGCGGGATCGACGGGATCGACCGGGTCGGGTGCGTCGACGGGATCGACCGCGTCGACGGGATCGGCTGCACTGACGGGAGCGACTGACTCGGACTCGACCTCTGGGACGTCGGCGGCGTCGTTGCTCGCGGGCGACGACGTGCCCGCGGCCGGCGCACCCGAGCCGCTCGTACCGCTCCCGCCGGCGCCGGTGGCACCGGAGTTGTGTCCGTGGACCTCGGCGCTGCTGTCAGCCGCGCCGGCCGGCGCCGGGTGGTGGGCAACGGCTGCGGGGTCCGGCGCGCCGCCGCTGTCGGGCTGCGCCGCCGGGCCGGAGTCGCCGGACGGCGTCGCGCCGGCGCCTGCCGTCTGATGTCCCGTATCGCGGGCGCCTGGCGTGCCGTGCGCCGGACGCGCGCCGAGTCCCGCCAGATGGCGCGCGCTCGTCGCGCCCGCCGACTGGATGCCGGCACCGGGAGCGGCCGCCGGCAGGGCCCCGGCCGCGGTCGCCGCCGGGGCGGAGCGACCCGGCGCCGCGGTGCTCGCCGGCGAGGCAGAGGTGGCGGGGCGATGTGCTGCCGTCATCTCGACCGCCCCGCTGGCGACGCCCGCCATGAGCAGCACGATCGCGGCCTTGCCGGCGACCGCCGCGAGCGCCGAGCCCGCCACGAGCTCGCCGCCCCCGCTGGATCCGAGCTCCCACGGCAGCACGCGCCAGATCGGGGCCGGGATGATCGCGGCGGCGGCGGCGCGGACGCTGCTGCGGGCGCGGTGAGCGAGCTGGCGCACCGCGCCGGTCGTCAGGCCGAGCTCGGCGGCGATCTGCTCCTGGCTGTGTCCCTCGAACTCCTGACGGACGATGACCTGGCGCTGGCGCGCGGGCAGGCTGACAACCGCTCGCACCACCGACCGCAGCGACTCGCGCCCGGCGACGATGTCATGCGGCTGCTGGTGTGCGCCACCGAGCGCACCGAGCGCACCGAGCTCGCCGGCCTCGTCGAGGCTCTCGGCCTGGCGGTCGCGCAGGCCGTTGACGGCGGCGTTGTGGGCGATCGCGTACAGCCAGGGGCGCAGCGACGCCGGCGCGGCGCCCTTGGACAGGGCGACGTAGGCGCTGGCAAAGGTCTGCTGGAGCGCATCCTCGGCCCGGCCGGGCGGCAGCGTCCGGCGGCAGTGGCGCTCCAGCGGCAGCCGGTAGCGGGCGACGATCGCGGCGAAGGCGTTGGCGTCGCCCTCGCGGACGAGGGCGGCCAGACGCTCGTCGGGCTCCCGCGCGAGCAGCGCCGGACCGGCGAAGCCGGCGAGCTCCCCGCGCGCGGTCTCCCGCACGCGCGTCCCCGGGCGCTCTGCCAATACCACCATGCACCGATGCTACGGCGGTCACGGTAAGGGTTCTGGCACACCTCACAGGACATAGGTCTTAAGACATAAGTCGACCGTGATCGCGGGCAGCGGGTCGTGTCTCAGTACTCGATGGCCGTCGGCACGGGAGCCACAGGCCGCGAAAGGACGCCATGCTCATCGAACTCGCCTCGCCCACCACGCTCGCGCAGCTTCCTCGGCGGATGTCGCGCGAGGCCGCCAGAGGCAGGCCTTCGCCCGCCGTCCCGCGCTCCGGGCCAAGCGCCCCGGCCCGCGAGGGGCGACTGCTGCGCGACGTCCTCGCCGAGCCCGGCGCGGCCTCCGCGATGCGGGCGACCGGCGCCGCGATCCGCTGCCTGCACGCGCAGCCGCTGGGCGAGGGCATCCCCCAGGACATCCACGGGCCCAGCCAGCAGGCGGCCCTGCTGGCGTACTGGCTGGAGCGCCTGATCTGGGATGCGCCGTGCTCCTACGCCGCCCTCGGCGAACGGGCGCGACGGGTGCTCGAGGGCATGGCCGAACTGCGGACGCTGCCGCTGCGGCGCATCCACGGCGGCCTGGACGACAGTCAGGTCGTCGTCGGCTCCGACGCCGCCGTCATGCTCGCCGAGCGCGACCCCGTGACCTTCGGCGAGCCTGCGATCGACCTCGCGAACCTCGCCGTCCACGTGGACATCCGCGTCCGCCGCGGCGGCGGCGATCCGGCGCTGGCGGCATCGCTTCGCTCCGCGCTGCTCAACGGCTACGGCGTGCCGAGCCGCTGGAAGCGGCGCCTGGAGATCTACGAGGAGGCCGCTCGCCTGCGACTCGCGTGCGCCGAGGCCCTGGGCGCGCACGCGGGCGCCCCCGGCCACCACGCCTGACCGCACGCCGGGCCGCGCTCACCCGCGGCGCAGCACCGCCAGCAGCGACACGCCCGCCGGCAGGTCGCGGCCACGGCGGATCCACGCGGCCTCGGCCGCGAGCACGCCTTCGAGCGCCGAGTTGACCGGCCCCTGCGGGGTGCGGCCGAGGTCGTCGGAGGGCTCGGTGCTGCGACGCAGGCGCTGCACGAGGCGGGCCGCTGCGATGGCGGGCAGCAGCGCGCTGTTGAAGGCGGTCAGGCGCTCGGCAGACCAGCCCGCGCGCGCGGCACGCTCGACGAGCAGCGCGCGCGTGTAGCGGCGGTGGTGGTGGGAGACGACGTCGTGCTCGCCCCATAGCCAGGTGTACTGCGGGACGGTGACGACGAGGCGCCCGCCCGGCGCGACGACACGCGCCAGCTCGCGCCACGCGGGCCCGTCGTCGGCCAGGTGCTCGAGCACGTCCAGCGCGACCGCCAGGTCGAAGGCGCCGTCGCCGAACGGCAGCGGCTGCTCGAGCGAGCCGGCGCGGACCTCGCCGACCTCGCGCGCCCGGGCGACCTCCAGCGACGACGACGCCAGCTCGACCCCGGCGACCGTGCCGCGACAGGCGAGATCGGCCATGTTGCGCCCGGAGCCGCAGCCCGCGTCCAGGATGCGCGCCGCCGGCGGCAGCGCGAGCCCGTCGAGCACGGCTGCCAGGACCCGCCGGCGGCCGCGGTACCACCAGTGACGCTCCTCCGCCTCGAAGGTCCAGCGCTCGAGCGCGTCGTCCACTTCTAGGGGCGCTCGGCGACGTCGGCGCCGTCGATCTGCTCGTCGACGACGAACAGCGGGCGGCCCTTGACCTGGTCGAAGATCCGCCCGATGTAGAGGCCGACGATCCCCAGCGCGAGGATGATGAAGCCGCTGAGCAGCAGCAGCAGCACGACGATGCTCGTGTAGCCGGGGGGTGTGTCCTGCACGTAGCGGGAGTAGACCGCGTACAGCGCCATGAGGCCCCCGAGCGCGGCGATGCAGAAGCCGGCGAAGACGATCCAGCGCAACAGGACCGTGGTTCGGAAGAACATGCCGTCCAGCGCCACGCCGACGAGCTCGCGCAGGCCGTAGCTGCTGGGCGAGTCGCCCGCGCGCTCGGCGTGGGCGAAGGTGATGCTGGCCTGGCTGAAGCCCAGCCAGTCCAGGACGAGCTGGTACTCGCGATCGCGGTCGCGCAGCAGCAGGAACGTGTCGACGACCTTGCGGGAGATGATCGACAGCGTCGAGAACTCGATCTCGCCGCCGCCCTCGCGCTCGGAGAGCATGCGCCGGTACAGCGCCGCCGACAGGCGCCGAAACGCGGAGTGACGGCGGCCCTCGCGCGTCGCGCGCACGACGTCATAGCCCTCCTGCGCCTTGGCGTACAGGCGCGCGATCTCCTCCGGCGGCTCCTGCAGGTCGCAGTCCATGACCACCGTCCAGCTGCCGCGCGCACGGGCCAGGCCGGCCGTGATCGCCGCGTGCTGGCCGAAGTTGCGGCTCAGCCGCACGACCCGCAGGCGCGGGTCCTCCCGGGCGAGCTCGCGCAGGATCTCCCAGGCGCCGTCGTCGGAGCGGTCGTCGACGAGGACGATCTCGTAGTCGGGCGTGACCTCGCGCAGGCTGGCCGTCAGGCGGGCGTGCAGCTCCCGCACGCAGCCGGCGCAGTTGTAGACGGGGATGACGACGCTGAGCTCGATCACGACAGACGCACGGTGGTTATCCTCGCGCCTCTGTCCGAGAGCCTCATCTACCGCAGCGCCTGGGGCTACGGCCTCGTGATGCGCGCGCTGTACGGACGCTACTACGGCGCGCGCCATGCGGCCGTCGCCGAGCACGTCCCCGACGGGGCGAGCGTGCTTGAGCTGTGCTGCGGGCCGGCCCGCATGTACCTGGGCCAGCTGCGCAGGCGCACGCGCTCGTATGTCGGGCTGGACTCCAGCGCCGCCTTCGTGGAGCGCCTGCGCCGGCGCGGCGTCGATGCCCGCGTCGCAGACGTCGAGACCGCCGAGCTCCCGCGCGCCGACATCGTCGTGATGCAGGCCAGCCTCTACCACTTCCTGCCCCAGGACCGGGCCGCGGCGATGGTCGAGCGCATGCGCGCCGCGGCCTGCGAGCGGGTCGTCATCAGCGAGCCGGTGCGCAACCTGGCCTGCAGCCGGGTCGGCGCGGTCGCGCGCCTGGCGGCGGGCGGCACCGCCACAGCCGGCGGGGCGCAGGCGCAGCGCTTCGACGAGGCGTCGCTGCGCGCGCTGATGAGCCGCTTCGGCCCTGCCGTCCTGGGCGATGCTCCGGCGCCGGGCGGGCGCGAGCACGTCTACGTCCTCATGGGAACGCCGTGACGACCGCCACGCGGATCCCCTTCAACCGGCCCTATCGGACCGGCACCGAGCCGGCCGCGGTCGCCGCCGCGCGCGTTCACGGGCCGATGGACGTCACCGACCAGGCTGCCGAGCGGCTCGTGCGGCTGCCGCTGTGGGTCGGGCTCACCGCCGACGACATCGCACGCATCACCGGCGAGATCCGGAGCGCGCTGGGGGCGAGGCGGCTTCGTAGGCCCGTTCGGGCGCCGGCGTCTACAGCATCGGTAAGGAAAAGCAGGGGCCCGGGCGTGTGAAACGCCTCCCGCGCCCGGTCGTGTCAGCTAATGGTCGCTATACGCCCACAAACCGACAGGACTACCGCCGGGAGCGCTGTAGGCGAACGACCCGCATCCCTCATCGCTGCTGTGAGCGCATCGCGCCAGAGAGGCCGACTGGGTAGCCCGAGCCCCAGCCTCTACCAGAGCCCTAGCCTCAGCCCAGCGCGGCGATGCGCCCGACCGACAGCACGTCCTCGCGCAGCAGCGGGTTGATCACGCGCAGGCGCTGGTCGCGCACGAGGTTGGGCGCGTTGGGCGCGGCGGGCCCGTCGGTGTGCAGGCGCAGTGTGCCGCCGCCGCGGGGCACGGTGAAGGCGACGTCGAGGCTCGTGCCGGCGGCGGTCGTCGTCGCCCGCTGCGTGCGGCCGTCGGGCAGCCGCATCGTGACCGTCGACGGCTGCGTGCCGCCGCCCGCGATCGTCGCGACGAGGTGCACGCGGCGCGGCCTGCCGAGCGGGTTGGCGAGTTGCAGCTGGGCGTCCTGCGCCGCCCAGCGGAAGGCCTGGCCCGGGGCGGACTCCTGGAAGGAGAAGCCAGGGCCGTAGGTCAGCCGCACGGGACGCAGCAGCGCGGCGCGCAGGACCGCGCGCTGCGCCGGTGTCGTCTTCGCGTCCACGCGCGCGGCCACCGGGCGCAGGTCGTACCAGTCCAGGCGCCCGTCCGCCGAGACGCCGGCCGGCGGCCCGCCGGTGAGCTTCGTCAGCGCGCCGTCCACCGCCGCACCCTGGTCGGCGAAGCCGGCGCGATCGACGTACACCGCGCCGAAGCCGGCGGTCGTCGCCACCGTCGCGATCTCCTGCGGGGCTAGCGCCTGGACCTGGGCCTGCCAGTCGGCCTGCCGGCCCTTGGTCGCGGCGTAGCTCCAGCGCAGGTGGCGCGAATGCACGTAGCCCTTGAAGAGGTCGTAGTCGGCCATCGTGTTGACGGGCCCGTTCTCCGGATAGGGCACGTAGGGCAGCTGTAGGACCGCGGTGCCGCGCGGCAGCCCGGACTCCATCGCGCGGACGAACGCGTCGTCGCTGTGCCACACCTGCCCGATCGCCGCGTACGCCGGGGCGTCCTGAGGCGACGTCTGGTCGAGCAGGCCGACGACCCCGACAGCCACCGCGAGCACGCCGAGCACCCACGCCGGCCGGCCGCGGCCGCGCAGCCGCTCGCCGGCCCAGCCGAGCGCGAGCGCCACCGCGAGCAGCGCCGCGAAGGCGATCAGCAGCGAGATCCTGTTCCAGCCGCGCACCTGCGGCGTGACCTCGTAGGCGATCAGGGCCGAGATGCCGCTCGTCGTCCCCACGAGAAAGCACGCGAGCGCGACGGCGCCCGCGATCGAGACGCGCCGCCGGCGGACCGAGACCGCCGCCGCGCCGAGACCGCTCGTCAGCAGGACCACGATCGCGCCGAGCAGCCCGAACGTCGCCACCACGCCGAGCGCCGGCGAGAAGCCCTCGGCGACCAGCGGCGTGCGTGCCTCGTAGGCGCGCCCGCGGAGCGCGAGCGCCTCGACGCGGTGCTGGGGGCGCGGCAGCACCATCTGCGTGAGCTTGAGCCCGAAGTCCTCGCTCTCGGCCGGCGAGCGCACCGCGATCGCGTCGTTGCGCCCGTGCTGCATGGCGTAGATGACCGGCGGCGCATGGCAGAGGCCGAACACGACGCCGATCGCGGCGAGCACGAGCAGCGCCTGGACCACCATCCCTCGCGAGCGGGTGGCGAGCGCCGCGACCGGCACGACGAGCAGCAGCGCCAGCACCGCGAAGACCGCGTAGTAGTTCGACGCGCTCGCGACGAGCGCGCAGGCCGCCAGGGTGATCGCCGTGCGGCGGCGATCGCGGCGGTCCAGCAGCGTGCGTCCCTCGGCGAGCGCGACGACGAGCCAGACGCCCAGCGGCACCGCGTAGTAGGCCGAGAGGAAGAGGTGGTCCTCCTGGCGCAGCAGGTGGTACGGCAGAAACGCGAACAGCACGGCCGCGACCAGCGCGACGATCCGCTCGGCGCCCAGGTCGCGCAGGACGAGGTATGAGGTGACGGCGATCAGGGGGAAGCAGAGCAGGAAGAAGGCGTTGAACACGACCACGGGGTCGTGCAGGAAGAGCGCCAGCAGCCAGACGAGGACGTAGTGGCCGGTGTCGCCGAACGACGCCGCGAAGTCGAAGTTCGACTGGCCGAACGGCGCCGCCAGGCCCGGGTCGTGCCAGAACCAGCCGTGGACGACCACGTCCTTGACCGACGCGAGGAAGAAGTTCGCGTCGCCGCCGGCGCTCGAGATCGGGACGTGCGCCGACGCGTTCCACAGCTTCAGGTCGACGACCGTCACGAGCGTCGCCACGAGCGCAGTGCCAAGGACCCAGAGCAGCTCTCCCAGCCACGGCGGACGGCGGGCCGGCATGGCGCGAGGATAGTCCCCGGGCGCGCGCGGCGGCCCCGACACCCGCGACCCGCCGCCTGCGCGCACTAGAGTCGCCCCGTGCGCCGCCCGCGGATCCCCAAGGTCCATCCCGGGCTGCTCGGCCTGGCGCTCGTCGCCCTCCTCGTGCTGTGGCTCGTGCGGCCGATCTGGCACGGCCTGGCGATGTTCTTCTGGACGGCCCCGATCGTCTGGCTGCCGCCGCTGGCGCTGCTCGTCGCCGGCGGCGTGCTGCTGCGCCGCTCGCAGCGCAGCTGGACGACGCTCGAGGACCTGCGCACCGGCGTGCGTCCGCCCGCGTGGCTGTTCGCGTTCCCGGTGCTGGCGTTCGTGCTCTTCGTCCTCGGCGCCGCCTTCAACGGCCCGCTCGTCGGGCGCGCGATCGTCAGGGCGACGACCTACGAGGCGATCGACGGGCTGCCGGCGGGCGGGCTCGTGCGCCTCGTCCCGCGCGAGGTCGCCGAGCAGAACGCCTCCAGCGGCTTCAACTCCCCCACCGAGACCCTGACGAACTTTCGCATCGTCAACACCGCGAAGGGGCTGGTCTGGACGGCGCTGCGCACGCCGCAGGGCGCGTTTCGGATCTTCAGCAAGAAGAGCCAGGGCCTGGTCGAGCTCGACGCCGAGAACACCGCCCGCAAGCTCGTGCAGGTCGACGCCAAGCTGCAGGTCGCGCCGGGCCTGCAGATCACCGACGGGTTGCGCTGGCGCCTGCTCAAGCGCCGCTTTCTCATCAGCCTCGAGGAGCCCGTCGGGATCCCGACGCCCAAGGGCGTGCGGATCGTCGTGCCCTACCTCGAGTACAAGGGCCTGCTGATCCGCCGGCCCGTGCTGGGAGGGGTCTTCGTCGTCGCGCCCGACGGGACGATCGAGGACCTGTCGCCCGCGCAGGCGGCGCGCAGGCCGGAGCTCGCACTCAGCGGCCGGATCTTCCCCGACACGCAGGCGCGCCGCGTCCAGGACGCCTACCAGTACAAGAAGGGCATCTGGAACACCTGGTTCGTGCACGAGGACCAGACGCAGATCGCCGACACCGAGAGCAACCGCCAGCCCTACCTCGTCGACTTCGGCGCCGCCGGCCTCGGGCCCCAGTGGGTGACGGTCGCCGAGCCCTACGGGCGCGCGTTCGCGGCGAGCGCGATCTTCCTCACGGACGCCGTCACCGGCCGGACGCGGATCTGGCGCGTCCCGCGCAACACGTCGCTGAGCGGCAACGTCCGCGCGCTTCAGACCGTGCGCACCGTCGCGATCCCCGGCGTCGACTTCGGCAACGCCGCCGGCGCCTCGGGCAACTTCCGCGTCGTCGAGCCGCGTCCGGTGTTCGTCGCGGGCCACCTCGTGTACCTGGCGTCGATCATCCCGACGTCCGCCAACGCGGTCTCCAAGACGGTCGTCGTCGATGCCGAGACCAACAAGCTCGTCGCGATCTTCAACAACGACACCGACCCGCAGGCCGACGCCAAGACCCGCCGCTACATCCAGACCGGCCAGGTGCCGGGCGACGCCGCCGTGTCCGGCTCGCCGGCGGGCTCGGCGGGCGCGGCCACGCCGGCGGGGACCAGCACGACGGGCGCCGGCGCGCCCACCACGACCACGCCGTCGGGGGGCGACGTCGGCGGCCGCCTCGACGACGTCATCCGCCGCCAGCGCGAGCTGCTCGACGAGATCCAGCGGCTGCGCGACGACGTGCGCAAGAACGGCGGCTGACGAGCGCGGCACTTGACATGTGACCATTTGGTCACCTATTCTGCCTCCCATGACCGACGAGGACCTCGTGTTCAGGGCGCTCGCAGACCCGACGCGTCGCTTCCTGCTCGACCGGCTCTTCACGCGTGACGGCCGCACGCTGACCGAGCTCGAGTCCGAGCTGGAGATGACGCGCTTCGGCGTCATGAAGCACCTGCGGGTGCTCGAGGACGCGGGCCTCGTGGTCGCACGCCGGTCGGGCCGGGAGAAGCTGCACTACCTCAACCCGGTGCCGATCCGGCTGATCCACGACCGCTGGATCGACAAGTACACCGAGCGCCAGGTCTCTGCGCTCGCCGACCTCAAGAACGAACTGGAGAAGACGGGATGACGACCATGACACAGGCAGCGACCACGCAGGTCTACCGGGTCTACATCAAGGCGACGCCGGAGGCGGTCTGGACGGCGATCACCGATCCGCAGTGGACCGAGCGCTACGGCTACGGCGGGCGCGGCGAGTACGACCTGCGTCCCGGGGGCGCCTACACGGCCTACACGAGCGAGGCGATGCGCGAGCACGGCGCGCCGGATGTCGCGATCGACGGCGAGATCATCGAGGCAGACCCCCCGCGCAGGCTCGTGCAGACCTGGCGCATGCTCATGGACGAGGGCATGGCGGCAGAGGGCTTCACGCGCCTGACCTACGAGATCGAGGAGGTCAACGGCACCGCCCGGCTGACCGTCACCCACGAGCTCGAGAACGCCCCGCAGATGGCCGAGCTGCTCGCCGGCAAGTGGGAGGACCGCGGCGCGGGCGGCGGCTGGGCCTGGGTGCTCAGCAGCCTCAAGACCGTGCTGGAGACGGGCGAGTCGTTCGTGCACTGAGCGACGTGCCGCAGACCACGGGGCGCCCGCCGAGAGCGGGCGCCCCGCCGGTGTTGCCAGGCCGCGCGCCGGCGGCGGGCAGGACCGTTCGCCGGCCCCGGTTCGCCTCGCGCCGTCGCGAGCCGTGCTCAGTGTGTCTCTCCAATGGTTGCGTGGTGAGACGTATCATCCGGTGATCCGGTCGTGGCGTCGTTGCAGGGCGATGGGCAGCTGATGATCTGGGGCGGCTCGCTGACGTTGACTGATGCGCAGGCGGGCTCGCGTATCGGTACGTTGAATGAGCAGAGCGGGACGGTTGGCGGCGCGAGCGACCTGACGATCACGTCCTCGCTGTCGTGGACCGATGGCTTGATGAGTGGCAGCGGCCGCACGGTGCTGGCGCCTGCTGCGTCGGGATCGATCAGCGGCGGCACGCTGTCGCGGACGTTCACTGCGTACGGGTCGATCACGGCGACCGGGAGCACGTGGGAGGGCACGTCGTCGGCGGTGTTTGAGAACCGGGGGACGTTCGTGATGAACATGGCGGTCACGGGCTATTACCCGCAGGGCATGATCGTGTCTGCTGGCGGGCAGACACCGCGGTTTTGCAATTACGGCGTCTTTCGCAAGACGTCAGTGGCCTATAACGGCGATGTGTACTGGCAGTTTGACAATGCCGGCGTCGTTGAGACGACGGCTGCGACGGGCGCGCTTCGCTTTCGCGGCGGCGGCGTCGCGGGCGTGTCCGGGTCGGGGTCGTGGTCGGGTGTCGAGCTGATGGCGGGCATCTTCACGTGGGGTGCGGGCGTCCAGGTTGCTGGGCCGGTGACGGTCAGCGGAGCGTCGGTCAGCGCGCTTGACGTGCAGGGCACCGGGACGCTGACGTTGTCGGGCGGGTCGCTGGCGCTGGTTGATGCGCAGACGATGTCGCATATCGCGACGCTGGCGTCGGTGGGCGAGTCGCAGGGCGCGGGGCTCAGCGGGGCGGGAGATCTGACGGTGACGTCGTCGCTTGCGTGGGTCAACGGGACGATGAGCGCGCCCGGCCGGACGATCATCGCGTCGGGTGCGACGGGCTCGATCGGCGGTGGGATACTCGCTCGCACGCTGACGAACCATGGGTCGATCACGGCATCCAACGACAACTACAACACGTGGGCGGGCACGTCGTCGGCGCTGCTTGAGAACTACGGCACGTTTACGATGAACATCCAGTTCGCTGGCTACTTCCCGAAAGGCATGACGCTCGCGACGGCTGACGCGACGCCACGCGTGCGCAACTACGGCGTCTTTCGCAAATCTTCTGTGGATGCCGGCAGCGACGTCTTCTGGCAGACCGACAACGAGGGCGTCATCGAGACGACAGCGGGTGCCGGCGATTTGCGCTTCCGTGGTGGCGGCATCGCGGGGCTTTCGGGTTCGGGATCGTGGGGCACCGGCGCGGCGCTGGTCTCCGGGACGTTTTCGTGGGGCGCGGGCACGCAGATCACCGGATTGGTCAAGGTCTACGCCACGGTCAGCGCCCCGGACGTCCAAGGCGACGGCGAGTTGGCGCTCAACGGCGAGTTGACGCTGACCGACGCGCACACGATGTCGCATCTGGGAGGGCTGTCGGCGCAGACACCCTTTCAGGAGGGCACGCTGACGGGTCCCGGGGATCTGACGATCGCCTCGACGTGGATCTGGCCGAAGGGCATGATGAGCGGCAGCGGGCGCACGATCATCGCGCCCGGCGCCACGGGCGTGCTCTCAGGCGGCACGTTGGCGCGCGAGCTCGTCAACCGCGGCAGCGTCGCGATGTACCAGGGCCGCCTGACCGGTGCGCCGGGCGCCGTCTTTGACAACGAGGGAACGCTTGATGTCAGCGGCCAGAACCAGCAGCCGACGCTGATGGCCGCAGCGGGCAGCCCGCGCGCGATCCTCCGCAACCGCGGCACGGTCAAGAAGTCCGCCGGGATCGCCCTGACCGTCGTCGACTGGGCCTACGGCGATCAGGGCGTGACGTACGTCGTCAGCGGGTCGCTGCAGTTCACGGGACCGTCCGTGGGGACGTCGGTGGGATCGACGGGCTCGGTCGCCCCGGCGGCCAGCGAGTATCGCGGCGCCGCGAACGCGGCCAGCCCCGGCGTCACGCATTGCA
Organism: Solirubrobacteraceae bacterium; assembly: GCA_034665465.1. Lineage (GTDB taxonomy): Bacteria > Actinomycetota > Thermoleophilia > Solirubrobacterales > Solirubrobacteraceae > CADCVQ01. Next base: position 610 of record JAXDFS010000325.1, on the reverse strand, counting down.
AGGTCGCTGACCCGGTCAACTGCGTGACCGGTGACTTCTATGAAGATCGCGTCGATCTCGCGGTCAACGGCCGCGGACGCGCCCTCACAGCCACACGCAGCTACAGCGCGATGGCAGCGCACACGGACGCCACCAGCGGCGCGAGCACGCGCATCGCTCCAGGATGGACGGACGCCTACGCGGCCCGCCTGGAGCTCCTGCCCGGATACGCCGTCCTGCACGGCGAAAACGGCGCGACCGCGATCTTCACAAGCACGACGGGCGGCGCGTTCTCGACAGCCGCCCGCGTCAAGGCGACGCTCGTCAAGACCCAGGACGGCAGTTACACCCTCACGTGCCCCGACCAGACCAAGGACGTCTTTGACGCCAGCGGACGGCTAGCGCGTCAGCTCGATCAAAACGCCTACGCGACCACCGTCAGCTATGACGCGAGCGGGCGCATCGATCACGTCAGCGACGAGGCGGGCCGCCAGCTCGCCTACGTCTACGACGCCAGCAACCGCATCGCATCGATCCACTGGGCCGCCACGTCGACTACGGCTACGGCGCCGCCGGCGACCTCGTCAGCGTCACCGACGTCGCCGGCGCGGTCACGCACTACGACTACGAC
>JAXDFS010000324.1:0-5692 GCA_034665465.1 Solirubrobacteraceae bacterium | reverse complement strand
CCCCAGCCGGGTGCGCTACCAGACTGCGCCACTCCCCGTGGCTGATGAAGCGGGCGACGGGAATCGAACCCGCCCTAAAAGCTTGGAAGGCTTTTGTGCAGCCACAACACTTCGCCCGCACGCCCGGTCGGAGGATACCGCGCCGGCTGCCGGGCCCGCGCGGCGCGTCGCGCAGCAGCTGGCGCGCGCGGGCGCCCGGACGAGCGGGGGATGGAGGAATCGAACCTCCCGTTGCGGTTTTGGAGACCGCCGTGTTACCGATACACCAATCCCCCGAGCCCGGCTGGCATTGTAGATGCGCCCTGCCGCGCGGGCTTGCGGCCGCGCTTGATCTCGCCGCCCCCGGGCCTATCACAGCCCATCGCACGTCCCAACGGGGCGGCGCGTAAGAAGTCCATGCATCGGGCAGCTCCTGCCATAGCGCCGGGCCCGCGAGCGCGGGATCATTGCACGCACAACTACTTGTTCCGGCCAGCAGCAACCTGAGGCCGGCCAGCAGCAACCTGAGGAGATCGACATGAGCACTGCATCGAAGACTGCAATTCCGACGGGCACCTGGAACGTCGACCAGTCGCACTCCAGCGTCGAGTTCCGCGTCAAGCACCTTGGCATCTCGACCGTCCGCGGCGCATTCCGCGAGTTCGAGGGCAAGCTCGAGATCGGCGACGACATCACAGCGGCGACGGTCACCGGCGCCCTGAAGGCCACGTCGATCGACACCGGCGAGCCCAAGCGCGACGACCACCTGCGCTCCCCCGACTTCTTCGACGCCGACAGTTACCCGGAGATCACCTTCGAGTCGACCTCGATCGAGGCCATCGACGAGGACGAGTTCCACGTCACGGGCGACCTCACGATGCACGGCGTCACGAAGCCGATCACGCTCCACGCGGAGGTCACGGGCACCGAGCAGGACCCGTGGGGCAACACCCGCGTGGGCCTCGAGGTCCAGGGCGAGCTCAGCCGCGGCGACTGGGGCATGACGTTCAACCAAGCCCTCGGCAGCGGCAACATGGTGGTCAGCGACAAGGTCCGCATCAACGCCGAGATCTCGGCGGTCAAGGCCTCCTAGCCCGATGGGCGCGCGGGGCGCCTCCCTCCACGCGGTGCATCGACCATCATCAGCACCGTGAGCATCCCGCGCCACGATCCCGCACCGTCGCCGCCGCCTCCCGCGAGCGGCGACGGCGGGTTGCCCGTCGACCGCCTCGCCCGCGCGGCCGATCCGGTGCAGGTCGTCGTGTTCGACGGCTTCGACGTCGGCCTCGGCGCCGATCCGGTGCGCGAGCCGCACCGTCACGACTACCACGAGCTCATCTGGATCGAGGCCGGCTCCGGCCACCACCTGCTCGACGGCCAGCTCGTCCCGATCCTGCCCGGCACGCTCACCATGATCGGGCGCGGCCAGGTCCATGTCTTCGAGCGCGCACGCGCGGTGAAGGGGGCCGCGGTCCGCTTCGGCGAGGAGATCCTGAGCACCGGCCCGCTCGCTCGCAGCGACCCCTCCTGGCTGCTGGCCGGCTGCGGGCGCTGGACCGTGACCGTGCCGGCCGATCACCGCGAGGCGCTGCAGAGCACCATCCGCATGCTCGCCGCCGAGGCCGCCGGCCCGGCGGACCCGCACAGCGCCGACCTGCAGCTGCACCTGCTGTCGCTGCTGCTCGTGTGGATCGAGCGCTGGTATGACGCCGAGCGCACCGAGCGCCGCGACGTCGACGACTCCGGCGTACAGCTCTTCCGCCGCTTCGTGGGCGTCCTGGAGCACGACTTCGCCGCCCACCACGACGCCGTCCACTACGCCGACGCGCTCGCCGTCCCGCCCGCTGCGCTCTCGCAGACGCTCAACCGCGTGACCGGGCGCTCGACGAAGGAGCTCGTCACCGACCGCGTCATGCTCGAGGCTGCGCGCCTGCTGCGCTTCACCGACAAGACCATGGGCGAGATCGCCTACGAGACCGGCTTCAGCGACCCGCTGTACTTCTCGCGCGCCTTCAAGCGCCATCACGGACAGGCTCCGAGCACCTACCGCGAGCTCACGCGCGGCGTCCAGCGCGTCGCCTGAGCGCCACGCCCCATGGCGTCGCGGAATGTCCATGGGTCGGCGCGGTTGAGCCATTGGAAGCGGGCCCTCGGCGGCCTACGCTTCCTTCTATGAGCACCATCGAGAACTCCACTGAAACGACCTCCGTCGCGGCGCTCCCGGACACGCTGCGCCTCGGGCCCGTGCACCTGACGATCTCGGACCTCGACGGCTCGATCGCCTTCTACGAGCGCTCGCTCGGACTGCAGGTGCACGCCCGCGGCGGCGACACCGCCACGATGGGCGCAGGCGCCGAGGACCTCGTCGTCCTCCACGGGCATCCGGGCGCCGCCGCAGGCGGCCGCCACGCCGGCCTTTACCACTTCGCGCTGCTGTTCCCGCCCCGCGAGGAGCTCGCCCGCGCCGTGTTGCGCCTCGCCGAGACCCGCACGCGGATCGAGGGCGCCGCCGACCACGGCGTCTCGGAGGCGATCTACCTCCGCGACCCCGACGACAACGGCATCGAGCTGTACGCCGACCGGCCCCGGTCCTCCTGGCCGGCCCCGCGCTCGTCCGGCGAGCGCGTGGAGATCTACACGATCGCGCTCGACATGAAGTCGCTGCTGGATACCGTCGCGGGCGAGGCGCCGCAGGAGCAGGCGGGAGACGGCCTCGTCATGGGCCACGTCCACCTGCACGTCGCCGACATCGAGCGCGGTCTGCGGTTCTACCGCGACGTGCTGGGCTTCGAGGTGATGGTCAACCTCGGCAGCGCCGCATTCGTCTCCGCCGGCGGCTACCACCACCATCTCGGCTTCAACGTCTGGCTGGGCAAGGACGTCGGGCCCCGGCCCGAGGCAACGGCCGGGCTGCGCCACTGGGTCATGGTGCTCGAGCGCCCCGAGGAGGTGCGGGCGGTGCGCGATCGCGTGCGCGCTGCGGGCCTGGTCCTCGAGGAGCGCGAGGGCGGCTTCCTGGTGCGCGACCCCTGGGACACCGCGGTCGTCGTGTCGACGACCCCCAACGGCTGACAGGGGCCGCTGCGACCGCTCAGCCAGGCGCGAGCTGCTCGGGCAGTGGCGCCCGGCGTCGAAGTAGACGACCTCGACGCGCATCAGGCCGCCGCGCGTTCGGCTACCGTCGAGCCGACGTGGGCTCTGCCGAGCGCAAGGAGCGTCTGTTCTCGCTGACACCCACCCGGCAGTCCCCTGCCGGGCTGGCGCGCGCGGCCGGCGCGCGGCAGGCCGCCGGCCATGATCGGCGCGCGCGCTGGTTACGGCGCCGGGCATTGGCGCAGCGGACCGTGTTCATGGGCCGCGGGCTGCGCGAGATGCACGCCGGGCAGTGGCAGCCGGCGGGCGCGCTGTTCGAGCAGTCGGTGATTCACGAGGAGGATCTCCTGGATGCGGTGGCTCTGACGCATGCGGCCGTGTGCCTTCGACAGCTGGGACTGGATGACGGCGCCCAGGCCGCCTGGGCGCAGGCCCTCGACGTCAACCCTCGGGTGCTGGCGGTGCGCGCGGCCCTCGCGACAGACGGCGACCTCGTCCTGCCGCGCGGCGTTCCGGGTGCGGAGCCGACGGACATGGCCGGCGCACAGGCGGCTCTGGACGCGATCTTGGCGGCTCGGCCGGCGTGAGCGTGCGGGTTGAACCACCGTTCGAGCTGCAAGCGAGTGCGGGCGGAGGGACTCGAACCCCCAAGGCTTGCGCCACCGGCACCTAAAGCCGGCGTGTCTACCAATTCCACCACGCCCGCACGCGGCCACGGCGACGCGGTCACGCCTCGCCGCCGGTGATCGTATATTGGCCGTATATGGCCGCTGTCATCGAGCACCCCAATCGTGACAAGGCCGAGTCGCGCGCGACGAAGGCGATCGTCGTGGGCCTGCTCTTCGTCAGCGCGGTGATCATGGCGATCGTGACCGTCGGCGGCTGGGGCACGCTGCAGGGCGCGAAGTCCCTGCAGATCGCCTACATCCTGATCTACCTCGTGCTCGTCTTTCAGATCAGCCGGTGGCGCAGCGGGCTGCTCCCGGTCGCCGCGGCGCTGGCGATCGTGCTGCTCATCTTCGCGGCGATCAGCGGCCCGCAGTGGTTCGCCCGCGACCGCGATGGCTTCGCGAACCCGGCGCTCGACGAGAGCATCCTCGGCCTGCTGACGGTCGTCCTCGTGCCGCTGCAGCTGCTGCTCATCCTCTTCGCAGCCCGCGGGTTCTCGCAGAAGTGGAGCGTCGAGGTCGAGCAACCCGGCGGCGCAGGCCCGCACGCCCCCCAGCCCGCCTGACCGCGCCGACCTACAATCCTGGCGCGCCCGGGTGCTGGAACTGGAATACAGGATCGGCTCAAAACCGATTGCCCGTAAGGGATTGTGGGTTCGAATCCCACCCCGGGTATCGGCGCCGTCAGCGCCGGACGTGCCGCCGCAGCGCCACGGCCTCCTCGGCCCGGCCCTTACGCCACGAGCCGCTCCAGCGCCTCCAGGATCCCGGCCGGCGCGACGACAATGCCCGCCGGCGCGACACCGGCGCCCTCCAGCGTGCGGACCTCGAGGCCCGCGCACTCGCACAGCACGACGCCCGCGGCGATGTCCCACGGCTGCACGCCGCGCTCGTAGAAGGCGTCGTAGCGCCCGGCGGCGGTCCAGGCGAGGTCGAGCGCGGCGCTGCCCATGCGCCGCACGTCGCGCACGCGCGACAGCAGGCGGCTGACGACGGCGGCCTGCAGCTCGCGGACCTCGGCGGAGTAGGCGAAGCCGGTGCCCACGAGCGAGGTCGCAAGGTCGGCGCTCTGCGACCCGGCCAGCGCCACGCCGTTGAGCATCGGCTCGCCGCCGCGCTCGCCGGCGAAGAGCTCCTCGCGCAGCGGGTCGAAGACGACGCCCGTGAGGCCGCCGTCGTCGTCGTGCACCGCGATGCTCACGCACCACTGCGGCACGCCGTAGAGGAAGTTCACCGTGCCGTCGAGCGGGTCGACGATCCAGCGCAGCCCCTCCCCCACCTGCGTCTCGCCGCCCTCCTCGCCGAGCACCGCGTCGCCCGGCCGCCGCTCGGCGATGATCGTGCGGATCGCGCGCTCGGCGGCGAGGTCGGCCTCCGACACGACATCGGTCGGCGAGGACTTCGAGCCCGTCGCCTGCTCGCCGCCGGCGACGAAGCGCTCGCGCAGCAGCGCGCCGGCGGTGCGGGCCGCCGCGGTCGCGATCTCCAGCAGCTCGCCGGGCGCGGGCTGCGGCGTCAAGAGACCGGCGGGCGCTTGTCGGCCCAGGGCCGCGCGAACTCGAGCTGGCCCGACAGCCCCAGCAGTAGCTCCTCGCTGCCGGGCGCCCCCACGAGCTGCACCGACAGCGGCAGGCCATCGGAGTCGGAGCCGGCCGGGACCGCCGCGGCTGGGTTGCCGAGGTGATTCCAGACACCGTTGAACGGCACCCAGCGCAGGCTGCCGTTGAGCGTGACGGCGGCGCCGCGGCCCTCGTAGCGCCCGACCGGCAGCGCCGAGCGCGCCAGCGTCGGCCCGAGCACGACGTCGACGTCGTCGAAGATCGCGTTGATCCGCGCCGCATCGGCGGACTCCGCGCGGCGCACGCGCGCGAGCCCCCTGCGCGGAAGGGCGCCCGCGCGCGCGAGCCGGCGGGTGCGCCGCTCCAGGCGCTCGGGATGCTCGGCCTCGGACA
>JAXDFS010000323.1:0-17807 GCA_034665465.1 Solirubrobacteraceae bacterium | reverse complement strand
CGCCTCGAGCTCGAGGAGAAGGCGGCGCAGCTCGCGGTGAGCTCGAAGTACAAGTCGGAGTTCCTCGCGAACATGAGCCACGAGCTGCGCACGCCGCTCAACAGCCTGCTGATCCTCAGCAAGCTGCTCGCCGAGAACCCCGAGCAGAACCTCACCGACAAGCAGATCGAGTTCGCCTCGACGATCCACACCGCCGGCGCCGACCTGCTGTCGCTGATCTCCGACATCCTGGACCTGTCGAAGGTCGAGGCGGGCAAGATGGAGATCACCGCCGGGGTGATCGAGCTGGCGTCGATCCGCGACTACGTCGAGCGCGCGTTCGGGTCGGTCGCCGAGCAGCGAGGCCTGGGGTTCGTCGTCGAGGTCACCGACAGCGCGCCGGCGACGATCTTCACCGACGAGCAGCGCCTGCAGCAGGTGCTGCGCAACCTGCTCTCGAACGCCTTCAAGTTCACCGAGGCCGGCCAGGTGACGCTCGAGCTCGACGGCGCCACGGCCCCCTACGAGCTGAGCGTCACGGTGCGCGACACCGGGATCGGGATCGCCGAGGACAAGCTGCGGCTGATCTTCGAGGCCTTCCAGCAGGCCGACGGCACGACGAGCCGGCGCTTCGGCGGCACCGGTCTGGGCCTGTCGATCAGCCGCGAGATCGCGCGCGCGCTCGGCGGCGAGATCGGCGTGCGCAGCGACCCCGGCGCCGGCAGCGCCTTCACGCTGCTGCTGCCCGCGTACGTCGAGGCGCCCGCGCCTGCAGAGGACCAGGACCAGGAGCTCGTCGTCGCGCCCGAGCCCGTCCTTGCGCTCGCGCCCGCGCCCGTCAGCGGCCTGGAGTCCTTCGACAGCGGCGAGGTCCAGACACCGGACGACGACCCGCTCGCGATGGCCGACGATCGCGCGCTCATCGGCCCCGGAGATCGCATCGCGCTCGTCATCGACGACGAGCCCGACGCCGCGATGCGCACGCTCGTGCAGGCGCGCGAGCACGGCTTCCGGGCCGTCGTGGCGACGCGCGGCAACATCGGCCTGACGCTCGCGCACGAGCTGACCCCGGACGTCATCGTGCTCGCCGTGCCCGTGCGCGGCGGGGCGGGCGTCCTGGACCAGCTCAAGCACCACCCGCGCACGCGCCACATCCCGGTGCACGTGATCGGCGACCCGGCCACCCGCCACGAGCTCCTGAGCGCGGGCGCCGCCGGCTTCCTCTCCAGGCCGGCCTACGCCGAGGAGCTCGCGGGCGCCTTCTCCGCCGCGGCCGCCTTCCTGGACCGCGACGTGCGCCACCTGCTCGTCGTCGACGACGACGACGCCGAGCGCCGAGCGATCGGCGAGCTCGTCGGCGCAGGCGACGACGTCGACGTCACGGCCGTCGGGTCCAGCGAGGAGGCGCTCGCGGCACTCGAGCAGCGGCGCTTCGACTGCATCGTGCTCGACCTCAAGCTGCCGAAGATGACCGGCTTCGCGCTGCTCGACCACCTCAAGGGCGACGAGCGCCATCGCGACACGCCGGTGATCGTCCATACCGGCCGCCAGCTCACGCGCCGCGAGGAGACCAGGCTGCGCCGCTATGCGGACTCGATCATCGTCAAGGACGCCAGCTCGCCCGAGCGCCTGCTCGACGAGACCGCGCTGTTCCTGCACCGCCCCGAGATGGCGCTGCCACCCGAGAGCCGGCGCGTGCTCGAGCAACTGCACACCGCCGACGCGGTCCTGCACGACAAGCGCGTGCTGATCGTCGACGACGACGTGCGCAACGTGTTCGCGCTGACGAGCGCGCTGGAGGCGCGCGGCATGGTCGTGCGCTTCGCGGAGAACGGGCGCGAGGCGATCGAGTCGCTGGACGCCGATCCCGCCGTCGACCTCGTGCTGATGGACGTGATGATGCCCGAGATGGACGGGCACGAGACGACGATCGCGCTGCGCGCCGACGACCGCTTCGCGGAGCTGCCGATCATCTCGCTGACGGCCAAGGCGATGAAGGGCGACCGCGAGAAGTCGATCGCCGCCGGGGCCTCGGACTACATCACCAAGCCGGTCGACATCGAGCAGCTCATCTCGCTCATGCGGGTATGGCTGTACGGGTGAATTTCGCCCCCGTACACGATGACGACGACGCCCGCGAGCGGCTGGAGATGGACCTCCTGCTCGAGGCCATCCAGCGCCGCTACGGCTACGACTTCCGCGGCTACGCGACCGCCTCGCTGCGCCGGCGCCTGTGGCACCGCGTCTACGGCGAGAACCTCGAGACGCTCTCGGGCCTGCAGGAGCGCATCCTGCACCAGCCACCCGCGATGGAGCGCCTGCTGCGCGACCTCTCGATCAACGTCACCGAGATGTTCCGCGACCCCGGCTTCTACCGCTCGCTGCGCGAGCGCGTCTTCCCGCTGCTGCGCACCCACCCCTTCATCCGCGTGTGGAACGCCGGCTGCTCGACGGGCGAGGAGAGCTACTCGCTGGCGATCGCGCTGCGCGAGGAGGGCCTGCTGGAGCGCACGCGTATCTACGCGACCGACATCGACAGCGAGGCGCTGGCGCGGGCGAGCGCCGGGACCTTCCCGCTGGAGCGCATGCAGCGCTACACCGAGAACTACCTGCGCGCGGGCGGCACCGAGGCGTTCTCCTCCTACTACGTCGCCGACGGCGACAGCGCGCGCTTCGATCCATCGCTCGTGGACGGCATCGTGCTCGCGCAGCACAACCTCGTCACCGATGGCTCCTTCAACGAGTTTCACCTCATCGTGTGCCGCAACGTCATGATCTACTTCGGCTCGGCGTTACAGGAGGACGTCCTGCAGCTCTTCGGCGACAGCATGTCCCGCTTCGGCATCCTCGCGCTGGGACGCAAGGAGTCGATCCGCCGCTCCCGCCACGCCGAGGAGTACGAGCCGCTCGACGAGGCCGAGAAGATCTTCCGGCGGCGGATCTGAGATGGCGGCGGTGCAGCTCGTCGCGATCGGCGCGTCGTGGGGCGGGCTGCAGGCGGTCGAGTGCGTGCTCGGCGCGCTGCCGGCCGACTTCGGCGCAGCGATCGTGGTCGCCCAGCACCGCCAGGCGCGCGAGGACCACAACGATCGCCTGACCAGCCTGCTCGACGGGCGCTGCGAGCTGGTCGTCCGCGAGGCCGAGGACAAGCAGGCGCTGCGGCCGGGGGTGGTGCTCCTGGCCCCGGCCGACTACCACCTGCTCGTCGAGCCGGGCGAGGTGGCGCTGTCGGTCGATGCGCCGGTGAACTTCAGCCGGCCGTCGATCGACATCCTGCTGCGCTCGGCCGCCGACGCCTACGGCGATCGCGTCGCCGGCGTGGTGCTGACCGGCGCCAACGCCGACGGCGCCGAGGGCCTCGCCCGGATCGCCGCGCGCGGCGGCGCCGCGATCGTCCAGGACCCCGACACCGCGGTGCGCCGCGAGATGCCCGACGCCGCGCTGGCGACCACGCCGGCGGCGCGGGTCGCGGCGCTCGAGGAGATCGGCCCGCTGCTGGTCGAGCTCGTCCGCAGCGGCGCGAGGACCGGCTGATGCGCGACACGGCGGTCCTGATCGTCGACGACCACGAGGAGAACCTCGTCGCGCTCGAGGCAGTGCTCGACCCGCTCGAATGCCGGCTCGTGCGCGCGAGCTCGGGCGAGGAGGCGCTGAAGGCGCTGTTGCAGGACGAGTTCGCCGTGATCCTGCTCGACGTGCAGATGCCGGGGCTGGACGGCTTCGAGACAGCCGAGCTGATCCGCGGGCGCGAGCGCACGCGCGGGATCCCGATCATCTTCGTGACTGCGATCAGCAAGGAGCCCCACAACGTCTTCCGCGGCTACGACGCGGGCGCCGTCGACTACCTCTTCAAGCCCTACGAGGCGAGGGTGCTGCGCTCGAAGGTCGAGATCTTCCTCGAGCTCTACGAGCGCGGCAGGCTGATCGCCGACCGCGAGGAGCTGCTGCGCGCGACCTTCGAGGACGCGCCGATCGGGATGGCGCGGGCGAGCGCCGACGGGCGCCTGAGCCACGTCAACCGCGCGCTCTGCGACACCGTCGGCCGCGAGCCCTCGCAGCTGATCGGGCGCACGCTGGACGAGCTGGGCCCGCGCTCGCAGGCGGGGCGCGACGACGCCCAGCGCGAGGCGCTGCTGGCCGGCCGCAGCCGCCGCTACGAGGTCGAGCGGGCCCTGACCGGTCCCTCGGGAACGACGATCCCTGTGCTCGTCAGCGCCTCGCTGGCGCCATCGCCAGACGGCTCGCGGCCCGATCTCATCCTGCACCTGCAGGACCTGCGCGAGCGCCGCCGCGCCGAGCGCGAGCACGAGCAGCTCATCCGTGCGCAGGCCGCGCGCGCGAGCGCCGAGGTGACCTCCGAGCGCCTGCGCGTCATGCAGTCGATCGCCGACGCCGCGCTCGCCGCCGAGGGCCTGGAGGAACTGCTCGGCGAGCTGCTGGCGCGGCTGCTGGACGCGCTGGACGTCGACCGCGCGGCGATCGTGCTCGTCGGCGCGGGCGAGCGGATGGCGGCGCGGGCGGCGCCGGGGATGGAGGTCGTCGTGGAGCGCAACGGCGCCGTGGTCGTCGACGCGGTCACCACGCGCGTGCTGCGCGAGCGCATGCCGCTGGCGATCCGCGACGTCACCGAGAGCGGCCTGGACGCGCGGTCGCTGGGGCCGGCGGTCGGGTCGCTGCTGGCCGTGCCGCTGCTCGAGGGCGGGCGCGTCCTGGGCAGCGTCCAGGTCGCGACGCTCACGCCGCGCGACTTCGACGCCGAGACGGTCGACGTCCTGCGGCTGCTCGCCGACCGCGTCGGCCTGGCGATCGCACGCACGCGCCTGCACGAGCGCGAGCGCCACATCGCCCAGGAGCTGCAGCACTCGCTGCTGCCCAAGCGCCTGCCGGAGATCCCCGGCGTCGCGCTCGCCGCGCGCTATCGCCCCGGCGACGACGGAGTCAGCGTCGGCGGCGACTGGTACGACGCCGTCGCCCTGCCGGGCGGCAGGGTCGCGATTGCCATCGGCGACGTGGTCGGCCGCGGAATCGAGGCCGCCACGACGATGGGCCAGATGCGCAGCGCGCTGCGCGCGATCCTCACGCAGGGCGATCACACCGGGGCGATGGCCGATCGCCTGAACCGCTTCACGCTCGGCCTCGGCGTCGGCGAGGCGGTGATGACGACCGTGATGCTGGCGATCTTCGAGCCCACGAGCGGGCGCCTGCGCTTCACCAGCGCCGGGCACCTACCCGCCCTCGTCGTGGCGCCCGACGGCAGCGCGAGCTACCTCGCCCAGCGCGCCTCCGTGCCGATGGGGGTGCTGGATGCGCCGCGCTATCCCGAGCACACGATGACGCTCGAGCGCGGCTCGTCGCTCGTGCTCTACACCGACGGGCTCGTCGAGGAGCCCAGCGAGATGATCGACGTCGGCCTCGAGCGCCTCCTCGATGCCGCCCGCGGCGTGCGCACGGACGTCGAGGCGCTCTGCGAGGTCCTGCTGGAGAAGGGCCTGCCGCCGGTGGTGCGCCACCCCGACGACGTCACGCTGCTGATCCTGCGCGCCCAGGAGCGGCTCGGCGACATGGTTGCCCTGGACGTCTCCGGCGAGCCCGGCGCGCTGAAGTCCACGCGCGACACGCTGCGCCTGTGGCTCGGCGAGACCGACGCCGGCCGCGACGAGGCCGACGACATCACGATGGCCTGCAACGAGGCCTGCGAGAACGTCGTCGAGCACGCCTACGGCCACGGGGAGGACCCCTTCCAGGTCACCTTCGAACGCGATGGGAGCGAGATCTGCATCGTCATCCGCGACCGCGGGACGTGGCAGGCGACCGAGCGCGAGCACGGGCGCGGCCGCGGGCTGGAGCTCATGCGCAAGCTGATGGACGACGTCGACGTCCAGCGCGGGCCGAGCGGCACGACCGTGCGGCTGCGCAAGCGCCTGATGGGGGTGCCGGCCGTCCCGCAGGGCTGACGCGGGGCTTCGGACGTCGTCCGCTGAAGCTCAGTCCGCCGCGGTCAGGCGCAGCGATTGCGCCACAGCGCCGGCGTCGAGATCGCCGGTCCTGGATGCCGGCACGAGCACCGCGAGCACGTAGACCTTCTTGCCCTTGCGGGCGAGGACCGTGACGCCGTTGGTCGGGGTGTCCGGATCGCCGTGGCGGCCGACGGCGACGTACTTCTGCACGAAGCGGTGGGCCTCGGCGGCGCCGGGAACGTCGACCGCGACGTCCGAAGTCGTCTGGAATTCCCGGATCCGGTCGGACGTGGGCTTGTGCATCGCCGTGACGACATCCGCGAACGGGCTGTCGCCGACGTCGAGCACCGAGCCGATGACGCGCGGCTGCTGGGTGAGCACGCCCGGCTTGCGCGCCAGGAAGGCGGTGTTGATGCCCGGGGGCGCCTTGTCGAACGGCAGCGACGGCGGGAGCGTGAAGCTCATCCCGCTGTTGACCACGCGCTTGTAGCTCGCGGGGGCGGCGCCGCTGCGCTGCGAGCCCGAGCTCGGGGCATCCGAGCTCCCGCATCCGGCCAGGACCGTCAGCGCGGCGACCAGGGCTCCGTGCACGATCACGCGAGGCGTCAAGGCTGTCATGGAACTCCTCCGGCTCGTCAGACGTCCCCGCAGCGGGCATCCTATCCGCCGCCGCCGCCCGTCAGGTCATTGCACCGCCTGCGCCACCGCGCGCACGAACGGCGCCGCCAAGGGCTCGCCGCGGCGCACGGCCTCGGCGACCAGCAGCCCGACGACCACGTCGGCGACGTAGTGCTCGCCCAGGTACACGACTGCGAACGAGGCGGCCACCACGTACGACCAGCCCAGCGCGCCGTAGCGCGGGTCGACCTCGGCCAGGCCCATCGCCGTGATCGCCGCCGAGGAGATGTGGTCTGAGGGCATTGCGCCCCACGGGTTTCCGGGAGCGCTCTTCGGCGGTGGCCGGTTGAGCAGGTCGCAGACGACGAGCCGCGCGACGCGCTCGATCTCGCCGCCCATCCGGCCGTCGCGCTCGGAGGCCCACCACGGCGGCGCCTCGGGCGCGAGGAAGTAGAACGGGCAGGTGAGATGGTAGGCCGCCGCCAGCCGCGCGCCGGCGCGCGGGACGTACTCGGGGTGGCGGGCGATGAGATAGCCGAGCAGCAGCTGCGGCACGAACCACGAGCCGTAGACGACCGTCACCGCGCGATCGAACCACGTCACCTCGCCCGGCCGGCGCAGCGCGCGCTGCAGGCGCAGGCCCGGCGGCACGCCAAGGCCGACGACCGTGTCGAAGCGGATCGGCTCGTCGGTCCACAGCCGCCGGCGCAGCTTCTCCGGGTCGTCGTAGGGCAGCTCCCAGCCGAGCTTGAAGAGATGCATGTAGGCGGCGCCCACCGCGGCGTAGCGCGCGCGGCCCTTGGGCAGCGCGATGGCCATCCCCAGCGGCGGCACGCAGCCGAGCGGCAGCGTGATCGCCGGGTGGATCCCGAGCCGCTTGCGCGCCGCGATCAGCCCGACGGCGGCCGGCACCGACACGGCCGCTGCGATCCGCACCGAGCGCCGCGAGCGCACCTGACGGTTGATGGCCGCTGCCGCGCCGTCGAGCAGGCGCTGCGCCGATGACGGCAGCGCGCCAGGTCCGCGGCGCCGGTAGATGTCAGGTCTCGTCGCGATGCCCGAGAGCCTGCCATACGAGCCTCTAGGCCAGCGCCTTGCCCACCGCGTCCAGCACCCGATCGGCCTTGAAGGGCTTGACGACGAAGTCGCGCGCCCCGGCCTTGATCGCCTCCAGGACCTTGCTCTCCTGGCCCAGCGCGGAGCACATGATGACCCGCGCGCGCGGGTCCAGCGCGATGATCTCCTTCAGCGCCGCCAGCCCGTCCATCTCGGGCATCGTGATGTCCAGCGTCGTGAGCTCGGGCTGCAGCTCCTGGTAGCGGGCGACCGCCTCGGCGCCGTTGGACGCCTCGCCGATCACCTCGTGTCCGCCTCGGTTGAGGGCATCGCTGACGACCTTGCGCATGAAGGCCGCGTCGTCGACCACAAGCACTCGTGCCATGTCGGTCAGTCTCCTTTCTCCGGGGCGGTTTCGAACGCCACCGTGTCGATTCGGACGGCCCATTCGTCGCCGTCGAGGGTCACGAGGCGCCCGGTTCCCAGGCGCCGTCCATTCACGTACAGGTCGATCGGGTCCTCGAGCTCGCGATCGAGCTCGACGACCGCTCCGGGGGCGAGGCCGACCGCCCGCCGGATGGTCATGTTCACGCGGCCGAGCTCGGCCGAGATCCGCACGCCGACATCGCCGAGCAGGTCGGCGGGGACTGCGGCCTCGCGCTCCTCGCCGGGCGCCGCGACGTCGTCGTCGGCGGCCGGGAACTCGGCGTCGAGATCGTCCAGCGCGCGCGTCATCCGCACGACGAAGGCGTGCGGGACGAGCTGCACGAGCCGGCAGCGGTGGCCGAGGACGTCGATCGCGACCGACACCACGGCGGTCGCCGAGTCGACCGCGGCGAGGGCCTCGGCGGCGGCCGCGATGACGCGCGTCTCCGGCGCGGCGATCTCGACCTCCTGGCCTAGCACGGTGCTCATGCCGGCAGCCGCGGCGGCCATCATCTGGTTGGCGACCTCGCCGGCGGCCGACAGCTCGAGCTCGGAGAGCTCGTCGCCCTCGCCTGCGGCCACGGCCTCCTGCGGGTCGGCGCCCATCATCGCGGCGGCCAGCGCGCGGACCGCCGGCAGCGGCATGAGGAAGAGGTTGCCGCCGCGCACGCCGTCCACGTAGGAGACGTCCGCGAGCACCGCGGGCAGCGGCACGCCGGCGACCGGATCGGTGTCGGTGTCGACGAGGATCGGCGGCGCGCACTCGACGGCGTCGGGGCAGTAGGCGGCCAGCGCGGTCGCGACGGCGGCGCCGGTCGACTCGCCGATGCGCAGCAGCGCCTCCTCGGGCGTCATCGCGGCACCTCCACCGGGCCGAGCACGCCGACGGCGCGATGGCGCCCGTTGCGTCCGAGCTTGCAGCGCTGCAGGGCGACCGCGTCGGCGTAGAGCGTCACGGCGCCCTCCTCGGTGCTGCCGTCCAAGCGCAGGACGTCCCCCGGCCGCAGCGCGAGGACCCGCTCCAGCGACATCTCCAACGAGCCGACCTCGGCGCGCAGCTGCACGACGACCTCGCCCAGCGCGTCGCCGACGGCGGCGGCCGTGCCGGCGGTGATCTCGGCGGCGCCGGCGGTCGCGACCGGCGCGCGCAGCACCGGCTCGAGCGCGCGATGCGGGATCAGCAGCACCATCGTCGACGAGGCGCGCCCGAGCTTGACCTCGAAGGTCATCGCAAGCGTCGGCTCGCTCATCGGCGCAAGCTGCGCCGGCGCGCGCTCGGTCTCGATGTCGACGAGGCCGAAGCGCAGCTCGGCGACGTCGGTGAAGGAGATCGACAGCTCGTCGAGCAGCGTCTGAAAGATGCGCCTGGTCAGCGCGCGGTCGACGTCGGTGAGCGGGCGCTCGGCGGGGCGGTCCATGCCCTGGCCGCCGAGCAGGCGCTCGAGCAGACCGAGCAGCAGCGTCAGCTCGGCGGTCAGCAGGATCCGCCCGTCCAGCGGGGCGACGTCGACGATGCCCGACACCGAGCGCTTGGGCACCTCGTCGAGGGCGTTGGCCCAGGTGAGCTGTGCCGTGTCGATGAGCTCGATGGAGATCGCGGTGCGCAGCTCGGCCGACAGGCGCGTCGACACGCTGCGACAGAAGTTGTCGTGCGCGCGCTCGAGGCGGCGCTGCTGCTCGGTGGTGAACTTGCTCGGCCGCGTGAAGTCGATGCGCCGCACGCGCCGGCGCCGCGAGGCGGGGGCCTGCGTCGCGGGCTCCGCCAGCTGGCCGTCGCGCGCCGCCGCGACGAGCGCGGCGACCTGGTCGTCGCTGAGCACTCCGGCCGCGGCGGTCATACCGGCAGCGCCAATCCGCCGTACAGGACGTTCTCGCTGCCGCCCGCGGCGCGCGCGGTGACGCGCACGTCGTCGAGGTAGACGCGGATCGTGCGGCCGCTGCCACCGCCGGTCTCGGCGGCGACCACCGGTAGGCGCGCCGCGCGCAGGGCGGCGCGGACGGCCTCCTCGTTGCGGGCCCCGACCTGCATGCGCCCGGCGCTGCCGAACATCTGCGCGCCGCCGACGATCGTGGCGCTCAGGCGCATCCGGCGCGCGCCGAGCGCGAGCACCTCGGCGAGCAGCGCGGCGACGCCCGTGTCGGCGAACGTGCCGGGCGGCCGGGACGCGTGCTCGCCGGGGCCGGGGAGCATGATGTGCGCCAGGCCCGCGACGCGCGCGCCCGTGTCGACGAGGGCGAGCCCGATGCACGACCCCAGCCCGATCGAGACGAGGACCGTCCCCGGGTCTGCCGATGTCGCGAGCTCGCCCATGCGTACGGAGATGTCGGCCATCACCCGAGGCCGAGTTGTGCCAGCAGCCCGTCGACGCCGTCGGCGCTGGGGATGAGGAGGAAGGACAGCGAGCAGGCCTGGCCCTCGATGATGAGCGCCGAGTCGAGCATCAGCGCGACGTCGCCGGCGGCGGCGCTCATGGCGAGGATCGAGCCCATGATCGCGCCGAGCATGTCGACGACCTGCTCGGGCGGCCCGAGGTCGATCTGCAGGCCGGTCATGTCGCCGAGCGCGCCGAGGTAGGACGCGCAGAGGATGTTCACGACCTCGCCGAGCGCGGAGGCGGCGTACTCGCTGTCGGGCTCGAGGCCGAGCAGGCCGCAGAGCGTCGCGACGTCGTCCTCGGGGAAGAGCATCAGCGCGCTGCCGGCGAGGTCGCCGTCGATCGGGATCGCGACGCCGGTCACGCACAGCTCGGCGGGGCCCGTCGCGTCGATCGCGTCGGCCAGCGGGAGCGCCGCGGCCGTCGGCACGGAGACGTCGATCGGGATGCCGAGCAGGCCCGACAGCGATGTCGCCGCCGTCCCGGCGCCGATGTTGGCAAGCTCACGCAGCGCGTCGAGCTCGATCTCGGTGTAGTTCGTCCTCACGGTCAGGGCTCTCCTAGGCGGCGATGGGTGACGCCTCGCCGGCGGGCTCGGGTGTTGTCAGGGCGTCGCAGTCGACGATCAGCGCGATCTGGCCGTCCGCGAGGACGGCGCCGCCGGAGAGCGCGGGGCGCTCGCTGACGGCCGCGGGGAGGGCGCGCGCGACGAGCTCGCGCTGGCCGATGAGCAGCTCGACGCCGAGCGCGATGTCGCGCTCGGCGGCGCGCACCACGACGGCATGGTCCTGGCCGGCGACCGGCGGATGCCCGACGGCCTCCCCGAGGTCGCGCAACGGCAGCACACGGTCGCCCATCACGAGCATTCGCCGGCCTGCGACCGAGCGCACGGCGTGGTCGGCGAGGCGGATCGTGCGCTGGACGCGGTCCAGCGGGATCGCGAACGGCAGGCCGCCGGACTGCACGAGCAGCGCGGACATGATCGCGAGCGTCAGCGGGAGGCGGATCTCGGCGACGGTGCCGCCGCTGGGCTGGGCCTGCAGCGTCGCCTCACCGCCGAGGCCGCGGATCGCGGAGCGCACGGCGTCCATCCCGACGCCGCGGCCGGAGATGTCGGTCGCGGTGTCCGACGTCGAGAAGCCGGCGGTGAACAGCAGCTCGGCGGCGCGCGCGTGATCGACGGAGGCGATCTCGGCGGAGGCGATCAACCCGCGCTCGCAGGCCTTGCGCGCCACGCGCCCGGGATCGATCCCGCGGCCGTCGTCGCGCACGGAGATGACGATGCTCGAGCCCGCGTGCCGGGCGGCGATCTCGATCGTGCCGGTGGGCGACTTGCCCGCGGCGACGCGCTCGTCGACCGGCTCCAGGCCATGGTCCAGCGCGTTGCGCACGAGGTGCACGATCGGGTCGCCGAGGGCGTCGATGACCGTGCGGTCGAGCTCGGTCTCCTGGCCGGTGAGAACGAGGTCGACCTGCTTGTCGAGCTTGGACGAGAGATCGCGCACGAGGCGCGGGAAGCGCAGGAAGACGGCCTCGACGGGGATCATCCGCACCTGCATGACCATCGCCTGAAGCGCCTGCGACGTGCGCGTGAGGTCCTGCATCGCGGCGACGAGGCCGGGCACCTGGGCGCCGGCGGCCAGCGCCTCGACGTGCGTGCGGTAGACGACGAGCTCGCCCATCGCGTGCATGAGCGCGTCCAGGCGCTCGGCGTCCACGCGCACGGTGCTCGAGCGCTTGCGCGGGGGCGCGGGCGGCCCGGCGGCGGCGCTGCCGGGCGCGTCGGCGATCTGCACGACCTCGGCCTCGCGCGGCTCGGTCACCGCGGTGACCTCGGGCACGCCGGCGACGTCGGCGACCGCGGCGAGCGCCGCGACGACCACCGGCTCGGCGGCGTCGCTTGCGACCCAGGCGTCGATCCGGCGGCCGGCGAACGCGTCGACCTCGGACTCGCTCGGGGTCGAGTGCAGCAGCTCGCCGTGTGCCTCCAGGGCGTTGAGGACCATGAAGGCGCGCACGGCAGGCATCGGCGCCTCCTCGTCGAGATGCACACAGACGCGCAGCACGCGGCGCCCGTCGGCGCGCTGGAAGAGGTCCGACGGCGGCTCCTCGCCGCCCTGCTTGGCGGCGGCCTGGGCCGGGGTGCGAGCCCGGATGAGGCCGTCGAGGCGCTCGAGCAGCGGCTCTGCGGCGAGCTTCTCGGCGCCCGTCTCGTCGATCGCCTCGACGGCGCCCTCGAGGGCGTCCAGGCAGGCGAGCACGACGTCGATGACCTTGCGCTCGAGGCCGCCGGTGCGCTGGCGCAGCAGCTCGAAGACGTCCTCCATCTTGTGCGTGAGCGCCGCGATGCCGGCGAAGCCCATCGTCGCGCTCATGCCCTTCAGCGAGTGTGCGATGCGAAAGATCTCGTCGATCGTCTCGCGGTCGTCGGGACGCTCCTCGATGCGCACGACCGCGAGGTTGAGGTGCTCGAGATGCTCGCGCGACTCGGCCAGGAACATCGGGAGGTACTCCTCCAGCTCCATCAGGAGATCCGCCGGTAGACGAACGGGTGCGCGATCTCGAGGCCGAGCTGCGCGGGGTCGGTGATGCGCTCGGTCGAGCCGACCATGAAGTAGCCGCCGGGCACGAGCGCCGCGGCGATCCGCGCGTGCAGGGCGTCCTTGACGTCGGGCGTGAAGTAGATGACGGTGTTGCGGCACAGCACGAGGTCGTAGACCTGGCGCGCCGGGCGCATCGTGAGAAGGTCGCCGGTCTCGAAGCGACACAGCGTCCGCAGCTTGGGATCGGCGTGCAGCATGCCGTCGCGCTCGGCGAACCAGCGCCGGCGCTGGGCGGACGGCGCGTCGCGGGCGTCGTCGGCGCTGAAGACGCCGGCGCGGGCGCGCTCGACCATCCGGCGGTCGATGTCGGTGCCGACGATCTCCACGCGTGCACGCGGCAGCACCTCTGCGCAGGTCGCGGCGAGCGTGTAGGCCTCGGCGCCGTAGGAGCAGCCGGCGCTCCAGGCGCGCAGCCTGCCGCGGTCGGCGAACTCGGGCAGGATCTTCGCGCGCAGCAGCTCCCACTGCTCGGGGTTGCGCCACAGCTGCGAGACGTTGATCGTGACGCGGTCGAGGAACGCCTCGAGCTCCTCGGGCGAGCCGCCCAGGACGCCGAGGTAGTCTGCCAGCCGCGCGACCCCGCGGCGCTCGGCGAACGTGCGGATGCGCCGCTCCATCTGCGCGCGCTTGTACTGCGAGAGGTCGATCCCGCAGAGGCGGCGGATGCCGGTGCAGAACGCTCCGTACTCGTCGGCGCGGATCTCGATCGTGCCCATCACGCACACTCCGATGCGATCGCTTGTGGAAGGTCGTGCAGCGCGAGCTCGCCGTCGGCGAGGTTGGCCTCGGACACCGCGCGGGGCATGCCGTAGACGCTGCAGGTGGACTCGGCCTCGACGAGGATCCGCCCGCCCGCGAGCTTGACCGCGCGGGCGCCGTCGAGCCCGTCCCGGCCCATGCCGGTCAGCACGACGAGCAGCAGGCGGCTGCCGAAGTGGCGCGCGGCGTCGGCGATCGTCAGGTCGGCGCGCGGGCGCAGGCCGCCGATCGCCGCCTCCTCGTCGCTGAGCTGGATGCGGCCGCCGGCGAGCAGATGCATGTGGCTGCCGCCGGGCGCGATGAGGACGTCGTCGCGGCCGACGACGTCGCCGGTCACGGCCTCGCGGACGTGCAGGGCGCTGGCCCTGTCCAGGCGCGCGGCGAGCGCCGCGGTGAAGCCGGGCGGCATGTGCTGGATGACGAGCGTGCCGGCGCCGAGCGGCGACGGGAGCCGGGGCAGCAGCTCGGCGAGCGCGCGCGGGCCGCCGGTCGAGCAGGCGATGACGACGAGCGGCGCGCGCCCGCGGGCGCCGTTGGCGCGGCCGTTGCCGTTGGCATTCGCGCTGGCGCGCAGCAGCGCCGGGGACGCGGCGGCGGCGGGGACCGCCGGGCGGGGGCGCTTGGCGGCCGACGCGGCCGAGCGGGCCTTGATGCCGATCTCCTGCAGGAAGGCGCTCGGCGAGGTGCCGATCTCGGGCTTGACGGCGAGGTCGAAGGCGCCCTCGGCGAGCGCGTCGACGGCGCGAGCGCCATGCGCCGGCGAGAAGGCCGAGACGACGAGGACGACGGTCGGCAGGTCGGTCGTGCGCAGCGCCTCGAGGACACCGATGCCGTCGCGGCCCGGCATCGCGAGATCGAGCGTGAGGACGTCGGGCCGGAGCCTGTGGCACAGCGCGAGCGCCTCGTCGCCGTCGGCGGCGTCGCCGACGACGTTCAGGCCCGCCGACTCGAGCGCCTGGCGCAGGAGCCGGCGCATGAAGCCGGAGTCGTCGGCGACGACGACCCGCGGAGCGGTTGAGGGAGTGGGTGCCACGGCGAGGGGAGGCGGCTTGGAGCGCGGTCTACGCGGCCTTGGCCAGTGCGTCGCCGGCGGTTGCCGCGACGGTCGTCCTGTTCGTGGTGCAGGCACCGGGCTCGGCCGCGAAGATGCCGGCCGGGTCGAGCAGCACGACGAGCCGGTCGCCGACCTTGGCGATCGCCTGGATGCAGGCGACGCCCGCGGCGGGGACCTCGTCGAGGTCGGCGCTCGTGAGCGTCAGGACCTCCTCGACGTCGCCGACGATGACGCCCGCCATGTGGTCGCCGCTCTCGACGATGACGATCTTGCTGGCGACCGACGAGACCTCGAGGCCCAGGCGCAGGGCGAGGTCGTAGACCGGGACGATCTTGCCGCGCAGGCTGATGACGCCCTTGACCCAGGGCGTCCGCGACGCCACGCCGCGAGGCTCGGTGTAGCGGATGATCTCCTGGACGTGGGTGATCGGCAGCGCGTACTCCTCCTCGCCAAGCGAGAAGACGACGAGCTGCATGGTGGAGTCGATCGACATTGTGCGATGTCCTTGAGCCGGGGAGCGGGCGGGAGGCGCCGATCGAGTGATCGGCCGCGGGAGGGTCAGCTTGAGGGCGCTGCGGGCGTGCGAGTGCGTGCCAAGCCGTGGCTCAGGCGTCGCGCATCCACGTGCGGATCTGCTGCGCGACGCGCTCGGGCTCGCGCTCGGCGAGCTCCTGGACCTGCATGCGCTCGGGGTCGTTGCTGCGCTCGGGCAGCGACGACGAGCGCGGGCGATCGAGCTGTGCGAGCGTCGTGGGCGCCTCGATCTCGCGCAGCCAGTTGGGCTCGCGCATGAGCATCTCGCCCTCGCGCCGGCGCAGCTGGCGCGCGCTGAAGAAGAGGAAGCCGAGCAGGCCCAGCCCGGCGGCGCCGTACTTCGCGTAGCCGATCATCCCGCCGGGGCCGGCGCCGGGGGCGGCGACCTTCGGCGGCACGGCGAACGCGACCTGGCTGACGGCGAGGGTGTCGCCGCGCGCCGGCAGGATGCCGGCCGCGCCGGCGACCGCCGCGCGCAGCGCGGGCAGCTCGGCCTTCGGCACCGACTTGTCGACGACGAGCGCGACGTTCATGCGGTTGACCGCGCCGGGCGCGACCTTCGTGCGGGTGACGACCTTGTCGACGCCGAAGTCGTTCGTGATCGACTTGCGGTTGTAGTTGGACTTGCCGCCACCGGCCGCGCTCTGCGCGTAGCTCGGGATGTTCGAGGTCGTGCCGGCGGCGCCCGCGCCGCTCGAGCCGCCCGTGAGCTTCTCGGTCTCGGTCGTCGCCTTCAGCGGCGTGCTCTTGCCGTACTTCAGCTCGTCCTTCGTCGCCACGTCGGCGTTGACGTCGGCGTTGACCTGGACCTCGGCCTTGCCGGGCCCGACGGTGCGCAGCAGCAGCGCGTTGATCCCGGCCTCGACCTGCGCCTCGTAGCGCGACTGGACGGCCTGCTTGGTGACCGCCCCGCCAGCGCCGGCGTCGCCACGCGGCCACAGCAGCTGGCCCTGGCCATCGGTGATCGAGACGTTGGCGGGCTTCAGGCCCTTGACGCTCGACGAGACGAGCTGCGCGATGCCGCGCACCGCTCCGGGGTCAAGCCCGGCCGAGGATCCCGACAGCAGGACGGCCGCGGTCGCGGGCGTCGCGGTCTCGGAGAAGAGCTGGTCGTCGGCGAGCACGAGGCGCACCTGCACGCCGCTGACGCCCTGGACGTCGCTGATCGTCTTGGCGATCGAGCCCTCCAGCGCGCGCTGGTAGGTGACCTTCTGCTGGAAGTCGCTGGCCCCGATCTTCTGCTTGTCGAAGAGCTCGAAGCCGGGCTGGGTGCCGGAGGTGCCGTCGAGGCCCGCGCTGGCGAGCGCGATCCGCGCCTGTGCGGTCTGCGACGACTCGACGGCCAGCGCGGTGCCGTTGTTGCGCAGCTCGTACTTGATCCCCTTGGCGTCGAGCGCCCCGGTGACCTTGCCCGTCTGGGCGGGATCGAGGCCGGAGTTGATGAGCGTGTAACTCGGGCGGCCGGCGATCTGCATGCCGAAGAAGACCACGGCGATGAGCGCCAGGGCACAGCCGGCGAGGACGATGCGCCCGCGCGGGGTGATGTTGGCGAGCATGGCTCGCGAGGCAGTCGGCATTCAGTTTCCCCTAGACCTGCGTGTGGAAGATGTCTTGGATGGCGTCGACGGACTTCGTGCGGATCTGGCTGGCGAGCTGCATGCCGAGGCGCGCCTTCTCGACGGCCATGACGTCCTCCGCCGGGTCGGTCGCGGTGCCCGCCGCAAGCGCCTGCGAGCCCTGGGCGGCATCGGTCTGAAGCTTCTCGAGCGCGCCGATCTGGTCGGAGAGCACGCCGCCGAAGCCGGCGCCGCCGCCCGATCCCGTTGCGGCCGGACCTGCGGGGATGCCCTCGCCGAAGCTGACCGCCCACTCGCCGCCGCGGATCGCCATCGTCGGATCGATCATCAGCGCAGGATGTCCAGCGTCTTGGCGAACATCTGCTTGGCCGTCTGCATGACGGTCACGTTGGCCTCGTAGCCGCGCGAGGCGCTGATGAGGTCGACCATCTCGGTGACGGGCTGCACGTTGGGCATCGAGACGTAGCCGCGCGCATCGGCGTCGGGGTGGCCGGGGTCGTAGACGAGCCGGTTGGGCGTCGTGTCGGCGCTGATCCCCGCGACGCGCACGCCGGCGGCGCCGCCGCCGCCCTTGAGCGCGCCGTTGAGCGACGCGCCGAAGCCGCCGCCGGCCTGCTCGAGCGTGACGACCTTGCGCCGGTAGGGCTGGCCGTCGGCGCCCTTCGTCGTCTGGGCGTTGGCGAGGTTCTCGGCCGTGACGTCCATCCGCATGCGCTCGGCGCTGAGACCGCTGGCGGCCGTATCGATCGCGTCGAAGAGGCTCATGCTCAGCCGACGCCCATCGCGGATCGCAGGACGTCGCTGCGGCCGCGGGCGACCGCGACGAGCGCCTCGTACTCGAGCGCGTTGGAGGCCATCTTCGCCGACTC